>JAIBDQ010000075.1 GCA_024686135.1 Halobacteriovorax sp.
GGTATGAGTTATCTATTTTAGATTTCCTTTGGAACTGAAATAAAATGACTCATTTCTTTGATCATTGGTGTAAAGAACTCACTATAGCTTAGCTGATGATTCCAGTGGTCTTTGTGTGGTATTCCAAGTCGTCTCGATATTAAATCTTCAAAAGTTCTCACTTTTTCAAATTCTAAGGCCAGCATTACATTTTCTCTTGTTAGTGTTGAACTATCAAATGGTAGAACGGCAGAGGTTTGTCTTAAAGGAGATTTAGTTTTGTTAGAATTATAGGGAATTCTATATTTAGAACATATCTCTCTGGCCACATCCGAGGCCATAACTCTAAAGGTTGTATATTTTCCACCCAACATCAAATACATATTTGATCGTGGTTGATATAACTTATGTTCTCTGGCGGTTTTACCCTTATCTCCACTTTCGTCTTTAACAAGTGGTCTGATTCCAGAAAAAGTCGACAGGATGGAGCTCTTTGAAACTTTAGCACCTGGAAAATATTCATTTAAGTTATGAATAAGATAATCTATTTCTAAGTGAGATGCCTTCACGTCAAAAAAGTCTTCCTCTGGCTGAACTTCGGTAGTCCCCACGAGAACTTTTTCATTCTGGGGTATAACAAAAATAACTCTTCCATCTTTTGGAGTAAGAACAACTGGATGATCAATATTAAGAGATTTCTTTGAGATCCAAAGATGACTTCCTTTAGAAGGTAAGAGCTTATTTTCCCACTTTACGATATCAAGTTTTTTCATTAGGTGATCAGTAAATGGTCCAGTGGCAAAGATAAGATTATCCGTTGTGATAACTCTCATATCACCAGAAAGGGTGTCCTTTAAATGGCATTTATAGATATTGTCTTTTTTTTCAACTGACTCAAGACTTACATGATTTAATGCCTGGGAGTTTTTTTCTATGAGTCCATCATAAATAACTTCAAGTGTAAGCTTAGCATCATCGACAATGGCATCGTAGTAGATTCCTGAACCCGTAAGTCCTTCGCTTCTTAAGTGGTTAAGTTTTTTTAAAGATTCTTCTTTTCCTAATACTTGATACGGTGAATTTTGGTAGCTACTTAAAAAATCATAAAGCATAAGACCGCATCTCACCATCCAAAGGGGTCTAAGAGCGTCTTTATACACCGGCATATAAAAAGCTTTTTCTTTACATAAGTGAGGAGCAAGTTTTAACCAAAGATTCTTCTCGTGCAGTGCTTCCCAGACAAGAGCAAAGTCTAAATTTTCTAAATAGCGGATTCCACCATGAAGCATTTTACTAGAGCTCTGGGAGGTTTGAGAAGAAAAGTCTTTTTTCTCCACGAGTAAAGTAGGGATTCCATGAATTGATAAATCTCTGAAAATACCTGCGCCAACAATTCCACCACCTACAACAAGGGCAGGATAATGGTTTTCACAGTTAAGCAGAGGGGAATCAAGCTTCACTTCTAGGAGCCTCTTTTCCGCCAACCCAAACAGCATTACCAGTACAGCTAATCTTATATCTGATAGACGGTGACTGATCACCTGATTTTTGATTGATCAAAGGAGTAATTTGATAGTTAATTCCAACGACTGCATTACCTCTTAGCTTATAGGCCTTTACTTTAAGCGCCTCTGCTAAGTTCTGATATATTTCTTCTAGGCCTACTTCAACAATGGCCGTATGTGACTTTTCCTCTCTTAATTCATCATCTATTTCTTTAAGTAATTCATCAGCATCTACTTGGTTATTTAAACTATCGGTTTCTTGAAGCTTTTGAAACTCTTCTTCTTCAATCATGATGTGAGTACTAACTAGGCCTAAGTATCTATCAATCCTGTAATTTTCTAAAGTCGGTGTAGTGGCCAATAAAATAGATTCGACCTCCACAATTTGATCTTCTAGTGAAAAGGTTTCGCTCTTATTTTGTCTAAGGTTCTCTTTTCTAACAAGACCCTTATAATCCATATCGTAATTCTTTGAAGGATGAATCTCGTCAGCAAGTCCTACTAGAATTTCTAAATCGAACCTTCTAAATTTATGGGCCAAATAGATTGCAGAGTATTCATTGAGTTGGCTTATAAGCATGGAGCCATTGTTTAATCCTTGCTGATAATCTGACTCATTACTTTCATCACAAAGACCGTGTTCTCTTAAAATCTCAATTATTCTTTCGCTATCTTCTAAATATTTAATCTTTCTAAGAATTAAACTAAATGGTGGGTTTCCTCCGGCCGTAACCTGACCATATGAAATAGAGTTTCCAAATTCATTTAAGTCGCTAAAGTTTTCGCGTACTTTATTTGCTGAAGGGGGCGTTACAACTGGAGAGGAAGGTGTCGGGTCAGTTGAAACCTCTGGCAGAGGATCTGGTTCGCTGACAAAATCCTCTTGAATTGCACCTTCAGGGTTTTCTTCAGGCTCCTCTGAGTCACCCGAAAACTCAAAGGAGTCTTCTTGATCTGACTCAAAGCTATCTTCAGAGTCGTCTTCATCCTGAGATCCAAAACTCGCCTCATCTTCGGACTCGTCTTCAGACAAGGCTTCCTGTATTTCGTTTTCGACTTCTTCTATTAGGTTAGACTCTTCTTCAATCTCTTGTACTTCATCTAAGGTTTCTAAGTCGTCATCTTCGGAGTCTGCCCCAAATTCAGCGGGAGTTTCAAAATCAGGCTCAGTACCGTCCCCAGTAAAGGTATTGTCTTCATCGTCGCTACCGAAAGTATTATCTTCATCGTCGCTACCGAAAGTATTATCTTCATCGTCGCTACCGAAGGTATTGTCTTCATCGTCGCTACCGAAGGTATTGTCTTCATCGTCTCTATCGAAGGTATTTTCTTCAGAGGCTTCAAATGCTGGAGCTTCTTCATCTTCGGTATTTTCTTCATCATTTGATTCTTCAAAAGTTGGGGGTGCGTCTTCAAGGTCATCAACCGACATGGTTTCAAAAGACTCGGACTCTTCTTCCTCCTCGTCAGGAGTGGGAGGAATATCAAATTGAGCATCAGTTTCAGGGTCTTCTTCGTGAAGATACTCGGACAAGTCCTCAATTCGAGTCATGTCCGGCTTTGTTTCATCATCACTATTGCTCATGTTACCCCTTCAGTAGAGGCCTATGATTAAGCTCCGTGGCAGTGTTTAAATTTTTTGCCAGAGCCACATGGGCAAGCATCGTTTCGACCTACTTTATTTGAACCTCGTTTAACCTGGACAGGGTCCGCGGCACGTTGTTCTCTTTCTTGAGCCTTTTTAGATGCTTCGAGTTGAGCCTCAAGTTCAGCTTGTTGCCGTTTCTTAAGCTCTTCGATTTCCTCTACTGTATATAATTGTACACTAAAGACATTATTAACGACTGATTTTTTTACTTCAACTTTCATTGCACCAAAAAGACCGAATGATTCTCTCTTGTATTCGGTAAGAGGATCTTTTTGAGCATAGGCCCTAAGATTAATCCCTTCTTTCATATGGTCCATGGATAGAAGATGATCTTTCCAGTGTTGATCGAAAATTGAGAGTAAAATTTCTCTTACGGCATATTTAACTTGTTCTGAATCATACTGAGCAAATTTCTTCTCAAGAATTTCTTTTGCTACTTTGGCAAAATAAACATGTATTTCTGAATCATACTTCTCGGCGCACTCAAGTGGGGACATTTTATAATCTGAGTGAAAAGTAACCTCAAAGCCCTTGGTCATATCTTCCCAAGGCCAATGATCGAGGGGGACTTTTCTTTGAGGACGGTAGTTTTCAACTAACAGTTCAGAAACTTCATCTATCATTTCATAAATAAATTCCATGTTTTCTTTATCTGCTAGGATATCTCTTCTTAAGCGGTAGATAACTCGCCTTTGCTCATTCATAACATTGTCATACTCAAGTAAATGCTTACGAATCTCAAAGTTATGTCCTTCAACTTTCTTTTGTGCCTTAGCTATGGCATTGGAGATCATTTTATGCTCAATAGGTTCATCTTCGCCCATATTAAGCGTGTCCATAAATTTGGATATTTTATCTGAACCAAAGATTCTCATGAGATCATCTTCTAAAGATAAGAAGAATTTTGAAGCACCAGGATCACCTTGACGACCAGAACGACCTCTAAGCTGATTATCAATTCTTCGAGACTCATGCCTCTCTGTTCCAAGAATAAAAAGTCCACCTAGGTCTTTAACTTCTTGAGTCAGTTTAATATCGGTACCACGACCGGCCATATTCGTTGCAATGGTGACGGCGCCTTTTTGACCTGCATTGGCAACAATCGTCGCTTCTCTCTCATGCTGTTTGGCATTTAAAACCTCATGGGGAACTTTCCATTCGTTTAGATATTTTGAAAGAATTTCTGAGCTATCAATTGAAATCGTACCAACAAGTACAGGCTGACCTTTCTCGTGAAGTGATTTGATAAGCTCAGCAGCCGCTTTATATTTAGCCCCTTTACTTTTATAAATAATATCTGCTTGGTCATCCCTAATAAGAGGTAAGTTTGTTGGAACGACTAAACAGTCTAAATTATAAATCTTTCTAAATTCCTCTGCTTCAGTATCAGCAGTACCGGTCATTCCGGCCAGTGTATTATAAAGCTTGAAATAGTTTTGAAATGTAATCGACGCCAGCGTTTGGTTTTCACTTTTGACTTGAACGCCTTCTTTGGCTTCAACTGATTGATGAAGACCATCAGACCATCTAGACCCTTCTTTTAAACGACCGGTGAATTCATCAACAATAATGACCTGTCCATCTTTAACAACATAATCTACATCAACTTTGAATAAATAATGAGCCTTCAGAGCTTGGTTCAAATGGTGTAATAGCTCGGAATGTTCCATTGAAAATAAATTTGGGATATTAAGAATTTTTTGAAGCTCATTAATTCCATCATCCGTAAATACACAAGACCTTGCTTTTTCATCAACAGTAAAATGTTTTTCTTTATCAAGTTTAGGAATAATTTTATTAACTTGTCCGTAAAGATCAGTATTACCCTCACTCGGACCAGAAATGAGAAGTGGTGTTCTCGCTTCATCAATTAAGATCGAGTCAACCTCATCGACAATACAATAGTTATGCTCTCTTTGAACGTAGTCTTCGAGGTCGAACTTCATATTGTCTCGAAGATAATCAAAAGCAAATTCGTTATTGGTTCCGTAGGTAATATCTGATTGGTATGCCGTTTTTCTATCTTCATCGTCCATATCATTGACGATACATCCAACACTTAGGCCAAGCCATTTGAAAAGCTCTCCCATTTCTTCCGCATCTCTTGCCGCGAGGTAGTCATTGACTGTTACGACATGACATCCTTTTCCGCTTAACCCATGTAGGTATAGGGGAAGGGTTGCCGTTAGAGTTTTACCTTCACCGGTTTTCATTTCAGCAATGATACCGTCAAAAAGTGTCTTTCCACCAATTAGCTGTACATCAAAGTGTCTCATTTTGAGAACCCTGATAGACGCTTCCCTTACTGTAGCGAAAGCTTCTTCCATCATTTCCGAGAGGGGGATACCATCTTGAAACATTTTTCTGAACTTATTAGTCTGAGCTTTTAATTCTTCATCAGACATTGTCTTCATTTGTTCTTCGAGTGAGTTAACTCTGCTCACAAATGGTCTTAATGCTTTTACATCTCGGTCGTGCTTGCTGCCAAAAATCTTTCGTAGCGGGTTCATTCAACTTCTCCTAAATAATTTCTAATCTAAAATAAAGTAAAGAGGATCAACGGGGGTTCCGTTAACTCTAACTTCATAATGCACGTGAGGACCTGTTGAGTAACCAGTACTTCCAACATAGGCAATAGTTTGACCGCGCTTGATGACTTCACCTTTTTTGACATTTAATCTAGAGGCGTGAGCAAAGATGGTTTCTACACCATAACCGTGATCCATTTGAACGAATTTACCAAAGCCTGGTTTATGACCTGAAAAAGTCACAACTCCATCGGCGGTTGCTAAGATTCCTTCACCGGATTTTGCTCCCACATCTAACCCCTCGTGCATTTTTACTCTTCCAGCATAATGGGATTTTCTTGGGCCATAATAACTGGTGACCCATCCCTTGGTCGGTAAAAGAGTTGGAGTTGAACGTAAAAAAGATTCTTTATCTAATAAAAATTGATCAAGCTGGTGAATACCTACTTCAAGGTCTTTCACGAAGTTTGCTAATATTTTGTGTTTATAATCAAAAGCGGCGTATTGGTTGGCTAAGGCAAAACTTTGTTTTGTTAGCTCGCGCCAATCTTTTGTGAATGAATAACCGGAGGTTAAACCAAAATTTGTGGCGATCCGTTGTTCATGTTGCCTTTTAATTTCTAAGAAGCCTTCATCTTCAGAAAAATTTTCTAACTTTTTTAATATATTGCTGCGTGACCTCGAGGTTTGGTCTGGTACTTCTTTACCATTTTTCTTGGTCTCTTCAGAACGGTTAAAACTTTTGGTCATATCCATTTCTTCAATGCCAGTAATAATTCTTAATTTTTTTTCAAAAACATCGATTCTCTCTAGGTCGGCATTGAGGGTGTTAAGTCTGTTTTGGAAGTTTTGGATTTGTTCTCTAAGTTGTCTATTTTCAATCGTTAGGTGTTTGTTGAGATGAAGCTCATTTAAAATTTTAATATAGTCGTAACTTAGAATCCCTAGAAGAATGAGGAAAGAAACAAATAGAAAAACGAGGGCCTGGAATACAATTCTTGGAATACGAAAAGATCGTACTCCTTTTTCCCTTTCAGGAATTAACATAACTGTAAAATACCGATCCAACTCGTCTCCTCGCTTACGCAGTACACTTCCTATGTGCCTGATAATTCTATTCGGGAGCAGGGCAGTTGTAAATTATATTAAGGAGGGTGCGATGCGGAAGAAAAAGATGACGCAGCTCTTATTTAGCGACAACCAAGATAACACTAATATTGTCATTTCCACCATTGGCATTGGCTTGGTCAACCAGAGCTTTTACACAAGCATCTAATGCTTTTTGCGTGCATTTTGAAGCTTCTGGAATATGTTTATTAATTATAAAGAGAATATCTGGATCACTAACTTTCCCGTGGAGACCATCGCTACAGGTAAGGAAAATGTCGTTACGCGAAACTTTATAAGTAAAGGAATCAACTTCTACATCTTCTTCAAACCCAACAGTTCGAACTAAAACGTTCTTCTGAGGATCAGCGGCAGCTTCATCGCGGTCATATATGCCGAGATTAAGCTTTTCTTGCACTAAAGAATGATCTTTAGTTAGTTGAAATAATTTTTGTCTATTTATAAGATAGGCGCGGCTATCACCCACATTTCCTAAATATAAATTTGGACCTTTAAAATAAAAACTGACTACAGTTGTTCCCATACCAACCAATTTTTCATCAATTTCTCCACGGGCCTTAATACTGTTATTGGCGTACTGGATGGACCTCTTGGTGATTTCAATTGGGTCAGCCCCATAGTTTTTTAAGATATATTCTGGAACACATTTGACGGCCATAGCGGAGGCTATATCTCCACCATTATGACCACCCATACCATCGGCAACGACGAAGATGTTCTTTTCTGGATTGAGGTAGATAGAGTCCTGATTGGTCTTTCTCTTCATTCCAATGTCTGTTAATCCCGAAGAAAGCAGTCCCACTTTGGCTCCAATTAATTGATAATCCGTAGAATTATTCTAAGGACGCTAGGAAAAAATGTCCACTAAAAGGCTAATTACTTGAGCTAAGTGCTCGGAAAGCGGGTCGCCGTGAAAAGTAAGCTTTTGTCTTTTAATATCGACTAGTTAAAAGGTTATAATATTAAGGAAGCTCGGGAAGGGAATTTCGAGCACAACTACCTCGAGGTAACTCATGGCCCAAATTGATATCACAAAATTTATGGAAGACAACTACAAGGTAAGTGACTTTACTCATTTGCATTGGCAAGGAACGTTTCAAGACTACGTAGACAAGGTGACTGAAGACCCACGAATTGCGCGAAATGCTTTTCAAAGAATTCATGACATGATTATGGCAGCTGGTGAAACAAAATATACCGAGTATAAAAAAGAAATTACTCGTTATCATTTTTTCGACGATCCAATTGATGGTGGTAAAGATGCTGTCTTCGGTATTGATGTTCACTTAATGAAACTTGTTAACTTTTTTAAGTCAGCTTCAGCTGGGTATGGAACTGAAAAAAGGGTTCTTCTCTTACATGGTCCCGTTGGTTCCGCGAAGTCTTCGATTGCACGAATGATTAAAAAAGGATTAGAGCACTATGCTAAAACTGATGAAGGTGCCTTATATACCTTCGAGTGGTTTGATGAAGAAGAAACAGATATTCTAGGTGGTCAAAAAATATTCCCTTCCCCGATGCACGAAGATCCTCTGAAGCTTATTCCTGTTGAAGTAAGAAAAGCTTTCTTGGAAGAAGTTAATAAGGGAGTTGATGGATTAAAAATAAATATCAAAGGGGAAGTTTGTCCAGCCGATAGATTTATTTTTGCGAAGTACATGGAAAAATATGACGGTAATTGGAAAAAAGTCATGGAGCATGTAAGAGTCAAAAGATTAATTCTTTCAGAAAAAGATCGAATTGGTATTGGTACTTTCCAACCTAAAGATGAAAAGAACCAAGACTCGACCGAGTTAACTGGTGATATCAATTACAGAAAAATTGCTCAATATGGATCTGATTCTGATCCAAGAGCCTTTAACTTTGATGGTGAATTTAATATTGCCAACAGAGGGATTGTTGAATTCATCGAAATGTTAAAACTGGATGTAGCTTTTTTATACGACTTACTAGGTGCTTCTCAGGAGCAATCAATTAAGCCAAAAAAGTTTGCTCAAACCCATATTGATGAAGTTATTTTAGGTCATACTAATGAGCCAGAATTTAGAAAACTTCAGAATAATGAATTTATGGAAGCCCTTCGAGATAGAACGGTTAAGATTGATGTTCCTTATATAACTCGCCTTGATCAAGAAGTTCGTATTTATCAAAAAGACTTTAATGCAGAAAAGATACCTCATGTTCATATCGCACCTCATACAATTGAGATGGCAGCAACTTGGTCAATTCTTACGAGACTTGAAGAGCCAAAAAAGAGTGATCTTACTAAATTGCAAAAACTAAAGCTCTATAATGGTAAGACTCTGCCTGGTTATAATGAGGATAATGTAAAAGAACTTCGTAAAGAAGCTATTAGAGAAGGTCTTGAAGGTATTTCCCCTCGTTATATCCAAGATAAGATTTCAAATGCACTTGTTAAGAATGGACATGTGGGTTGTTTAAATCCTTTTATGGTTTTCAATGAACTTGAAACAGGGCTTAAGCATCATAGTTTAATTAATTCAGCTGATCAGCTTGATCATATGAAAGAAGTGCTGGCAATCGCTAGACAAGAGTACGAAGACACAGTGAAAAATGATGTTCAAAAGGCAATTTCTGTAGATGAAACAGCCATTCAAACTCTTTGTGCGAATTATATTGATAACGTTAAGGCCTATACGCAAAAAGAAAAGATTAGAAACAAGTATTCTAATAAGCTTGAAGATGCCGATGAAAGATTCATGCGTTCTATCGAGGAAAAGATTGATATTCCTGAGAGTAGGAAAGAAGATTTCCGTCGTGAAATCATGAACTATATCGGTGCTCTTGCTATCGAAGGTAAGCAATTTGATTACAAAATGAATGAAAGACTTCATAGAGCTTTAGAACTTAAGCTTTTTGAAGATCAAAAAGATTCAATTAAATTGACGACAATTATTTCAAAAGTTGTGGATAAAGAAACACAAGAGAAAATTGATGTTGTTAAGAGTAGATTGATTAAGAACCATGGGTATTGCGAAATTTGTGCAACTGATGCCTTAAACTTTGTGGCTTCGATTTTCGCAAAAGGCGATTCGGCTAAGTCATAATCTGGAGATTTCATGGATCACCCAATTAAAAGGGACCATGCGCGGTTTAGAAAGATAGTTAAGGGGAGGATTAGAGATAATCTTCGCCGTTATATTTCTAATGGTGAAATGCCTAGCCCCAAAGGTGATGGACAATTTAAAATTCCAATGCCTTCAATTGATACTCCACGGTTCAAATTTGGAGATAAACAGCAAGGTGGCATGGGGCAAGGTGACGGACAACCTGGAGACCCAGTAGACGGACAAGAGGGTGAAGGTGAACCAGGAGAAGGTGAAGCTGGTAGCGATGAAGGGAGTAAAGAACTTGAAGTAGACTTAAGTTTAGATGAGTTGGCTTCGATTCTTGGTGAAGAACTTGAACTTCCAAATATTGAACCTAAAGGTAAAAAGACTATGGAGTCTTTAACCGAAAAATACACTTCTATTGGTACTCAAGGGCCAGACTCATTAAAGCACTACAAAAGATCATATAAAGAAGCTCTTAAAAGGCAATTGGCCATGGGAGAGTATGACGCTGACAATCCTATAATTGTTCCAGTTAAAGCGGATATGCGCTATAGGAGTGCAGATGCAAAGGTCGAGTTTGAAAATTCCGCAGTAGTTATTTACATGATGGATGTTTCAGGATCTATGGGTGATGAGCAAAAAGAAATAGTTAGAACTGAAAGTTTTTGGATCAATCTTTGGCTTAAGAGTCAGTATAAAGATATTGAAATCCGCTATATCATTCATGATGCCACGGCAAAAGAAGTGGACGAAGAAACCTTTTTTAGAACAAGGGAGTCTGGTGGAACCTTGATTAGTTCTGCTTTGAAATTATGTAGGGATATCATTAAGGCTGATTACAACAGCGCAGAATGGAATATCTATCCCTTTCACTTTTCTGATGGTGATAATTGGTCCACAGATGATACAAAACTTTGTTTAGAGATCTTAGATAACGATATTATTCCCGAAAGTAATGTTTTTTGCTACGGACAAGTTGAAAGTCGATATGGTTCAGGACAATTTTATAAAGATCTTCATGCCAAATATGGTGAAAAAAATGAAGAAGTTCTGCTTTCTAAAATAAAAAATAAAGATGCCATCCTTGATTCAATTAAAGATTTTTTAGGTAAGGGTAAATAGTTATGATGAGAACAAAACCCATTGACGGAGCATTAGCAGAACTTAGAGAAGAAATTGAGGGCTATGCTAAAGAATATGGACTTGATTACCATCCGGTTGTGTTTGAAGTTTGTGATTACGACACAATCAATATACTCGCTGCTCAAGGAGGCTTTCCAGCTAGATACCCTCATTGGCGCTTCGGAATGGACTACGACCAGCTTTCAAAAGGCTATGCCTATGGTTTGCAGAAAATATATGAAATGGTTATTAATACCAATCCTTGTTACGCCTATTTGTTAAACGCCAATCACTGGGTAGATCAAAAAATTGTTATGGCCCACGTCTTTGGCCACGCAGACTTCTTTAAGAATAATTATTGGTTTTCAGGAACTGATAAAAATATGATGGATGTTATGGCCAACCATGGCACTAAAATCCGTCGTTATATGGACCGCTATGGTCAAGATGCAGTTGAAGTCTTTATAGATAAGGTTTTGAGCCTTGAAAACTTACTGGACCCATCCGTTTTATTTGAAACGCCAGAAGTCGCTAGAAGAAGAATTGAAAGTATGGTGGATGAAGAACAGGAAGATACCGGAGATGATCGCTCTTCCGCTTTAAAATCATTTATGCGTACTAAAGCAAGATCTGAAGTCTTGCCAGAAGTTCCAGTTAAAATAGATGAGAATGAAATACATCCCGAATCTGAAACCGAACGCTATATATCTCCTAGAGATGTAATGCTTTATCTAATAGAGCATGCACCTCTCCAAGAGTGGCAGGCGGATATCCTAGGTATTCTTAGGGAAGAAGCTTATTATTTTTTACCCCAACGAATGACTAAGATTATGAATGAAGGTTGGGCCAGTTATTGGCATTCAACAATTATGACCAAAAAGGCCTTGAAGGCCAGCGAGATCATTGACTTTGCTGACCATCACGCTGGTGTCATGGCCATGAGTAAGCAGAATATAAATCCTTATAAAATTGGGATCGAACTCTTTAGAGATATTGAATACCGCTGGGATACTGGAAAATTCGGGAAAGAATATCTCGAATGCACCAATATGGAGAAGAAGGAAAACTGGAATAAAGATACTGGCTTAGGGCGAGAAAAAATCTTTGAAGTAAGAAGAACTCACAACGATATTACTTTTATAGATGAGTTTTTTACTCCCGAGTTCTGTGAGAGACAGCAGATCTTCACTTATAAATACAACCCAAGAACCGGACGTAATGAAGTGGATTCTAGAGAATTTGAATCGATTAAAGGAAAGCTGCTACAAAGCTTAACTAATTTTGGATCTCCAGTTATAGAAGTAGAGTCAACTAACTATAAAAATAGAGGGGAGTTGCTTTTAAAGCATATACATCAAGGGGTAGACTTAGATGTAAACTATGCTGCCGAAACTCTTAAAAATATTCACTTTATTTGGAAGCGACCAGTCAATATCTCTACAACTCAGGAAGAAACGGAAACAATCGTTAGCTTCGATGGGAAAGAAATAAAAACAAATAACTAGTACTAGAGTGTTTTTCTTTACTACATAGAATAAGTTGACCCACGACCTAGTTTTTAGGAAAATTAACTCATTGTAATTTAATAAATCTGGCTCTCTTATGGTTAAAGTATTTTTAATTTTTTCCCTCTTTCTAACATTAAATATAGGTTCTCTATGGGCCCAAGACTATATAGCTAAGGTCGTTAAATTAAGAGGTACAGTTACTCAACTAGAACCTCGATCAAAAATTCCAAGGAACGTTAAGTTAGGGCATAAATTACGTGAAGACAGTAGTGTTTTGACTGGTAGTAAAAGCTTCGTCCGTATTCAATTCTTAGATAATACCATATTGAATATTGGTCCGAGATCAAAAATTGCGATTGTAGAATCTAAAAAGAACGGAACAAGCTTTATTCATTTATTAAAGGGGTCAGTACGATCGAGAGTCATTAAAGCTACGACTGAAGAATCTAAACATAAATTTTACCTAAGAACGCGAAGTGCTGCCATGGGTGTTAGAGGCACTGATTTTCAAGTGGTTTATAACCCTGAAAATAACGTAAGCTCACTTCTTACTTATAAAGGTGAAGTAGCTATGGCCAAAGTTGAAGAAGACCCTGCTGCTGAGCTAAAGAGACTAAAGAAGATTAGAAGAAAACAGCTTGCAGAAAGAGTCGTTGAAACAGATGCAAGTGGTAAAGTAAATGTAGTTGAAAGTACTCCAAGGTATGATTTAAAGGGAAGGATGGATCAGGCCTTAGCAACGAATGAAGCCGTAGTAGTGAAGCCGGGTCAATATTCAGGTACTGTAAATAGTATTAAAAGAGCATCTCAACCCGTTAAAGTTTCTCCTGTTCAGTTAAATGCGCTCTATGAAAATAATGATATGATGGAGAAAGTTAGGCGCTCAGAAGTTAAGCAAAAAAGCTTGAATCCAGAGTCAGAAAAATTTCAAATCCAATCAGCAGAACAAGAAGCACCACCTGAAGGAATGTTTAAAAAAGAAACAGGAGAGTTTGCTCCTAGGTCCGGGGGAGTTTTAGATATAAATACGGGTCTCTATATTCCACCAGAAAGCGAAGCCGTTTATGATGCCAAGTTAAAAGTATTTGTGCCAAAAGATAATGCAGGACAAATCGCAACGATAAAAAGACAGGAAAATGGAGCGCAGAAAAAAATTGCGATTGATCTTGATCGGTTGATAAAAAACGGAGATATTCAACAGAATATTCAAATTCAGGGAGGAGATA
>JAIBDQ010000115.1 GCA_024686135.1 Halobacteriovorax sp.
CCGTAAGAATGAGCTTTTTCAATAAGCTGATCATTTCCGTGGGCCGTATAAAAAATAATAGGATGCTGGTTATTCAGTTCACGCATCTTCGCAATAAATTCAACACCATTCATCTTAGGCATATTTATATCACAGACGATGGCATCGATGTGATTAGCAGCTACGATATCTAGACCTTCGATCCCATTGTAGGCGGCAAAGACTTCATCAGTGTGGGGGCCTAGTAAGTCTTTTAAGAGATCACTCAGCGCAACTTCATCTTCAAGAATGAGTAGGTTTCCCTTTTTCATTGAAATAACTCCGAGACTATTTTCTCTTCCATTCGTATTCTTGTCTAGCTTTAAAGGTGACTACTGAAGGTCTTTGGTTGAGTATCGACGACTGATTATTCGCCATATAGAGTCTTTTTTGTTCTTGTTAATATCAAACTCTTTATTAGCGCTATTGCTTGAGTTTATATCAGCAATTTTCCTGATTTTATGACCAGTTTTCTGACTAAGCATAGTAATTTGCTTTTTTGAGATATGGCCATTCTTGTACATATAGAGCACATCTCTCCAGGGGATGTTTCCGGCTTTTATTAATGCGATCAATTCTTCGCTTCTTCCAGCATTCATTTTCTCGATGGCCTCATCAAGTTGGTCGTGGTCTTTAATTTGTGACGTTTTAGGCTTCACAGCGCTACTGTGAAGGCCTGTATCGCCTCCATTAAGGCCAAAGCCTCGGTCAATATTATCACCTTGTAGGCGCTTGCTTCCTGAGCTTGAAGAAGTATTCAAATTGAGTTTTTTTGAATTTTGATTGGCAGTGGAATTTGAAAGTAGATTATTATTTTCATCACCCTCGCTATTATATTTTTTAAGTTTTGCTCCAGAGTCGTTTTTAGCAACTTCCGAATAAGTATCCGACTTACCATTTAAATCAATTCCGTTTTGCCCTTCTAGTGTTTTTAGGGCCTGAATCATTTTCTTTCTTTCTATTCCAACTTTTGCAAGAACAGCTTCGGTTTGTTTCTTCACATGATTATTTTGGACGTACTTGATATCCATTCGGTTTAGGGCGCCTTGGCAAGGATCGTTTTTTCCACCTAAAGAAGAGAGTCCAAAATCAAAGCCATCAGACATAATTTTATTGAAGGCCATATAGTCCTCAACGCCACCGCCACTAAACCTGGAGTAGTTGCTTTGGCATTTCTGGAGAAGGCTTCTGTGATTTGGCATTGCGCTTAGTTTTTTTAGAAGGCGATTGAATCTGGCCGTCTGAAAGTTACGTCTTTCTACCGTCATGCCCGTGACATTCTTTCTCATGAGTTCTTGAGCTTGATGAGATTCTGTTTGAATTGAACTTGATGAAGCTACTGAGCCTTTAAGGTTCTCTCCTCTGGCCACTATTTCTTTTTGCTGGTCACCAAAGAGTTTTCGTTCTTCTTGTATCAGTTGCTCGTGTTCTTTTAGAAGATCCATACAGGAGTTATAATCTGAGGATTCACCGCCTTCGTAGCGGCAAGAGATCTGCCTATCTTTAGATCGAGTGACTCGCTTTCTATTGGGTTCTTTTAAGCTGAAGTTTTTTCGGTCATAGATCGTCGCCAGAGCAGCGCACTCACGGACCTTTTCGAGGTGGTTCTTGGCCACGACAGGTATATCCCCGTCATCCACTGCCAGAGGGGATTGTAGGGCCTTTGAGAGGTCTACCCATGAGGCCTTAAAGAACTTGTGGGGGTCTTCTCCGTTGGCAGTTCTTTCAACGACTTGTCGCCAGTCTTTATTGGCGAGAAGTTGACACTCTTCGACGTCTTTTGAGCCAGAGTACTTGGCCTGCCTCTGGTGAACAACTTTTACGTTATCTTGGGAGAAATGGGCGGGTCTCGATTTTTTAGGTTTAACAATTTTCGGAATAACTGACGCTCCCAAAAGGCTTATTCCAAAAAGAGTTCCAATCTTTTTTAAAGAGTCGGCATTTTTAAATATTCCGGTCTTTGAAACCACGGTCTCACCAGAATCTGAAAAGTATGGGGATGCTGAAACCTGAGGCGGCTCTTTTGGAAAGAAAGGCTTGGCTCCAGGTGGAAAGGATTTATTTGCTGCCAGTAAATGAGTTTCTTGGATAAGGCGAGGAGCAGAACTAAGTTTGGTTCCTTGGTGATAGGCGTAGATCATGCCGCCGCCATTTTGTAATTTTTCAATAAAAGTTTTTGCTTGTCCTTTGGGGACCGTGAAGCAGCCTTTTGATTTTCCGATACGGCCAAAAAGTTTTGCAATCCACCCACTTACATACCAACCATCATGAAAAATGATCTCTCGTCCTTTAGCATTGGTGTTGTGACCGGAGGTTTTTCCGTAAATTCTAAGAGGATGCTTAAATTTAGAGCTGCTCTTCTTGGGGCCGATGGTATAGGCCCCTAGTGAACTCTTCCATGATTTGTACTCGTTAGAGAATTTTGTTGAATTGCGATAGGTTCCTGAATTAGCTCCGTGGGCCACATAAGTTTTGGCCCATATGCTTGGGTTAGTTGGGGAGACGTTTACTACAACCATTCGTTTCTTAGATGAGGGAAGATTGAAGTTTACAAAAACAATATAAGGTTTTTTTACCTGACCTTTGCTCGCTAGGTATAGATACTCTCGGTAACCAGCCTCAAAGTCTGGGTAATTTATCTTAGCACTTTGCAGCCCGGCACCAGTATAGATCTTAGCCGCAAGAGCCTTAAACTGCCCTTCGGAAGTTGGAGTCGCCTTTACTGTAAAAGAGGCGCAAAAAAATAGCAAAACAAATAGTGCTCTAGTCATCTTCAAAAAGTATAGGAACCGCCGTCATTTGATAGCGTCTGGAAATAATTTTCCAAATTGATTTACTTTTTCGTTTATCAATATCATCTATGACATATTCATCTTCGGAGTTATCAAGGTCTCCTAAATCATCCCCTTGGACATAATGCTCAGGAAGAGGCTCTAGGTACATTTCATCATCTTTGGCCGGCAGCTTTCTTCTGGACGTACCACCTGTAAAACGAAGTTTTGATCCACCCATTTTTTCGATGGTTTCATTGATTTTTTCATCTTGAGGCCTACTATTTACTGAAATAGACTCTAGGGCCGCTAACTTATGCCCAGAGACATCACTTGCCCCGAGTTTAGTAAGAAACTTCGCTTGAGTTGAAGCATCAAAAGGGTCGAACCTTGGAAGACCCTTGGCTTTTCTTCTTTTGTTAAGTTTTCCAATTTCTTGTTCAACGATTTTTCTATTTCGTGCCGCTTGTTTACTAAGAGAAACAGAGTTGATTTCACCTAAGTCAGACTCGCCGTTGGTGAGTGAATTTACATTTTTAAAGATACTTCTCATTCCTAGGGCTGAACCATAGCCTCGCACATTTGAGCCCATTTGAACTTTTAAGCAGGCATTTTCTTTGGTCGATTTGTCTAAGAGCTTCCGGCAGCGGCATTCGTAATCAGGTTTGAAGTTTTTAAACATACAAATATTCTTTTTCTTTTTTGCACCGGCTAGCACTGTCTTATAGTCTTGAGCGGTGGTGATAACTTTACGTCCCTGGGTCAGCCATAGCTTTTGACAAGTTTCAGAAGCCTCACGGTTTGTAGGTCTTCCTCCGTTTTCATCGAAGCAATAACATTCTGGTTTATTTAAGTCCTCCCGGTCTTCTGGGGCACAGAAAGAGGCGGTTTTACTGGCGGCTTCAAATTTCTTTAAGAGCTCCTCCACAGAGGCGACATTCCTCTTTGCAGACTTTTCTTGATCTCTTGCATGCTTGGAGAGTTTGTAGCTTAGGCTGGAGCCGATGGCCCCTAAAATGGCGATGCCGCTAGACTTCTTGAGCAGGCCGCCAACGTATTTACTATAAGGATTTGGCTTATTGACAGTCTCTCCAACTGCCGGGGCAGCTGTTTGGCTTTCTGGACTCGCGAGCCCTTGGCAGCTAGGCTGGAGAAAACCTGCGGTCTCTGACATGGCCACTGCAACTGAAGCGAGATAAATGCCTGCGCTAAAGAGGTAACCATTTTTACGATATTTTGCCAGGTCTTGAACAAGTTCCTGTTCTTCTTTGAGGTACATGATGGCCCTGGCCTGGGCATCGTAGGCCGCTTGATCCTTTTGTTCTTCTTCGTAGGCTTCTTTGATGGCATCAAACTTTGATTTAGCCTGAAACTTAATATAAAGCTCGGCAGAAACACCTACAATGGCAGCGCTTTTAAAGAGTTTACGAGAGAGGCATTTTCCTCCCGGGGAGGCACCTTTTTGTTGCAGATAAGACATAGCAAAGAAAAGGGAATCGATGGCGATTTTTTTATTACTGCCTTTTTTAACATCGTAAGACTTGTTTAAGCTTTCAAGGTCGACATTATTTACGGCCACGTCATCATAGCAGGACTGGCGAATCGTTTTGTCATGATGATTCATGGTGCACGACTTCCAGTCTTCCCTAAGCTTTATTGTTTCACCAAGAGTGAGGCAGCGGTTAAGGGAACAGTCCCAGTCTCTTCCTATGGTTTCAATACACTTCACTTTATTGGAACTCATGACAGCATCATTAGGATATGAACAGCTATCTTCGGCCATTGAAACAAAGGGAAGTAAAAGTATGAACAAATACTTAGTCATTAAATACCGATTTCTTCTTTTTCTTTCTGCGCAGGAGGTATTTATAACCGGACTTTTTGTAGCGCTCAGTTATTTGTACCCATATACTTCTTTCGGAGTTTTCACTATAACCGGCCAAAGAGGGCTCATCACTTTTTGAAGCGATGAGGCGCTGCTTGATTTCTTTATCTAGGTCTGGATCATCACTTAAAGCAAAGCCGTAGGGATCCTCTTCATACTCTTCTTCGAATTGATCATTTCCATAGGCATCATTTTTCTCTTTAGCGATACGTTCTTCCTCACTTAAGGAACCTTTTCCTCCAGCCGAGTTTCCATCATCAACGGCACCAGAAGAACCTTCACTGTGTAATGAATCAGTATTCGCCAGGGCCTCATCTTTTTCAATGCTCTCAATGATATCTTTTTTCGCTCCCGTAAGAACAGACTTTGGTAGTTTACTAAGCTCATCCAGGCGGATGGACTTTTTAAAGGCATGGGCCAAGAATGCATCTCTTTTCTTAAGGTAGTTTGATGTTTTAGGATCGTTGGCCAGATCGAGGGGGTTTTTGGCCTTTCTAAGGGCCTTCCCAAGACCTTTCGCTTGAGATAGGAGTTGTCTTTCTAAAGTGCTATCAGGAAAATTCTTACCAAAAGCCGACTTTTGTAAATTAGAAACGAAACTTGAAATTTGATTTGATTGTACACCGTATTGTCTTAAGGCATTGCTTAAAGATTGAATTTCACTTTTGTCAGCAGAGGTAAGGGTGGCCTTTGATTTGATATCGAGCCCTGCGCTATCAATTTCATCTTTGATTTCAAAGTCCCCAGGAGTTAGGTCAATTCCTAAGCCTTGGTTTCCAACCATCTTTGTGATGAGCGTAGAGGTTTGTTCCACTTCATTTTTTAACGATTCTTCTTCCTTTTTATATCCATAGTCCGCTTCATCACTAGCTACCTCTAAGGTTTTATACAAACTTCTTCGATGTTGAGGGCTTGATTCATAATAAAGAGTCTTTTGTCCGGCACTATTTAGGATATCTTCACGGACCTCTTCCGGATTCCCTTTTAAAAACTCTTCTTTCATGTCCGCATGGGCAGTATTGATGAAGAGAGAGAGAAGAACTTCATAGCCTCTCATTTTTTGATGGTAAGTCGTTTTCTTAGCGTTCTCACGATTTTCTTTTTGAGTGGCCGCGTGATTACTGCAATCAACTCGGTTTTCTTCCATTTCATCCACAAGTTGTCCGCAGTCTTTTCGGATCCCTCGAATCTTCGATTTTTTACAGGCTTCTCCCACAGAAGTTATAAGCTTTTTCTTAACCTTTTTCACAAAGTCCTTTCTTTCACTTGGACTCATAGGTTTAGCAACATCCTTAAGAAACGAATCCTTCTCGCTTCCTGTGAGGTATTGGTAAGAGGACTCCACGGCCCTTTCACAACCTTTTTTGTTACGGTCGTCCCGCTCTTGCTCATACTCAGTGACGCATTGATTGAAATACATAGCCTCGTTTTTAATATCCGCTCCGGCGCGAAACTTTAAAAGCCCCCAGCAGATGCGATCAACTAAATTGAACTGTCTTTTTTGATTTACCACATGCTGATTTTCTGAAGCGGAAAGTTTTCTAAGTTGATGAGATTCTTTCTGATGATCTATCTTCGACGTTTTAATCTTCGTGATAATTTTATCTCTTGTATTCTTCCCGCGAGTTTTGGCCCATTTTGTATGGCGAAGAACTCTACTAGCGCAAGTTAAGGCCAGTCGTTGCTCAAAGTTGATTTTCTTGTCACAAGTTTTGATCCCTTTAACGATTTCATCGAGAAGATGAATAGAGGCAATAGCTCTTTTAGTTTTAGGGTCCTCAGAATTTTTCTGAGCTGACTCCATCCCATGGACAGATAGAGAGAAGGCTAAAAAGCCTAATAAGAAGAATCTACTAACGTTCATACTTTCCTCTTCGGCATATTAATTGTGTTATTTCAGTATTTTAGCCCCAAAATAGCGTTTTTCTGCGCTATTTTAGGTTTTGTCGCAATAACGAGTATTTACACTTCATTCAAAACTCATAATCAAAAAAATAGCTGCCTCCAAATTCTGACAGGTCCTTCTATTGTCGCAAAGGGACGGAAATTTAGTATTCCAGCACCCGACCAGAGCGCCTAGAAGCGGTCTTTCGCCGAGCTGTACCTCGTATAATAGATTTGCTGGAGATATTTTTCCATTGGGCTCCACTTGTTAAAAAGTCGGATATTTCGGTTACCGCAAGACCTATAAAGAACTTCCCTTGGCCGTCTTGATCAGACATATACTCTTGAAGGACACCGACGAACTTTCCGTCATTCGTAAAAATGGGGCCGCCCGAGTCTCCAGGGCAGTGGGAGTCCATCATTATGATAAGGTCCTTATCTTTGATGGTTCCGCGGTCCTGGGCGTTGAGCTTATAGACAATTTTATTAAGATAACTCGATTTTTTGTAAAACTTAGCGCGAGATTGAATAAGGCGGTAGTTGCTACCACAGTGTCCGATGGCAAAGACTTTTCTTAGCTCAGCAAATTGAAAATCCTTACTTACCCGGTAGCGGGGGAGTCTGGCCTCAGGAAAGAAGGCGCTGACCTTATAACCCTTGGCCTTAAGAAGGCACAGGTCGAATTTATTTTTCTGTCCACATTTTCCATAGGCAATATTAGGAATGGCCCGTCCACTGCGGTCGGTGACTTTAAGCTGATAGGTATTTCTATTATTATGAAACTTTTCATAAACATGACGGCTGACTAAGAAAGAGCCTTGTGGAGAGACAAAGAATCCTGCCCCTTTATCAACCAGTTTTCCTTTTTCGTTAAAAACTTCCAGCGTAACGACGCCGTTTGCCTTTGATGAAAGGAGCTTCTTCTTTTTCTTTCTCACCTGCTGAGCATTCGCGCAGAGTGAAAAAAGAATTGCGAATAGGGACAACAGTTTAATTAGCTGCATACATCTTCCTCGTAATTGAACGTATATGAGCGCTGACGTACTCAGTTCTCTCGTGCCTTAACCAGTTCAGGTCTTCCGCTAGCACACGCCTAGGCAGAATATAGGCCTTATATTCATTAATATCGTTGGGTATCTCAACCTTCTTGACCCATTTACCACGAATAAACTTCATGAGCTCCGTATAGTTTTTAAAACCACCGCCGGCCATAAGGTTTAAGCGGTTAAAGGCAGGGCGAGTGATCTCATCTGGGTAGGCCATCTCTTCAGTTTTCATACCTAGAGACAGCATCTGAATATCTTCATACAACTGATAACGGCTTTTAAAGTCCTTTGAATCAAAAGAGACAATATCTCCATTCTTTTTAACCGGCCTATAGTCCAGTTCAAAGAGCGTGAACATATCCTTTTCTCCCTCATTCGCCACCACACAACGGAACATCTTCCCATCAAGACCTAAGTTGGCAACAACCTCGAAGAATCCTTCTTCTTCATTTTCGGCGGTTGTTGATTCGGTCAACATAGGACATTTAAAGATCTTGTTATAAACCCAGGGGTGTTCATGATCGGAGCCAAAGTAAGCGGCCCATTCATCTTTTCCTGAGAATGAACGAGATTCTGTTCCGCTAATCATACTCCCAATGGCCTCCATGGCGCGGCTTGAAGAGCTTCCTCCCCCTGATTTATCACCGGCCGCTCCACTAACACCTGTCACGGTCTTTTTACCTTCACCGCCAGTATCTGCCCCACCGCTATCGGCGACAGAACCACCTGAGGAGGGAGGATCAAAGTTAAAAGGATTGTTATTAAAATCTCTCGTGGACCTGTTTGGAGCCCTCGCCACCTGATTATTTTGTCCGCCGTTTCCTAGGTTTCCTGAGTCGAAGTTATTAGAAACGGAACTTGGAGCTCGATTGTTATCAGTGGCCCTGGCCACTTGGCTTCCCGGAATACTAAAGTCTGGAATAGTGTCTTTTCGATTGTCACTTTTTACTGAATCTTTTCTATCCCTTGCTGCCATTCTTTCAGCTCTGGCCAATTTCCTTTCTAGCTCTCCAATCCTCGGGTCGGATGCGTCTGCATTAGAGCTTGAGCCTTGAAAGGAATTAACTGAACCAGTATTAGCGACGACGGGCTCTGGCTTAAAGGCTTTTTCTAGGGGATTAGAAAATCGACTTTTACTAGATGATTTAGAGGATGGCTCCTCCCTTGATTCTGTAGAGTTACTAGTCACTGGCGCTGTTGTCACAGGAGTCGTTGCCACAGGCCCTCTTTCTGGAGTCGGCTCAGAAAAGTTAGGTAGAATTACACTGTCATTATCTGCCCGAGCCGAGGAGTTATTTGGTTGAATATTTCTTCTTGCAAAGACTGTGTCGATCTCTCCGACTTCTTCACCGCTATCCCTTCGTTCAGACCAGTCCCTGATATTTACTTCTTCTTTGGCAGTTCCTTCTACAAAGTAGTTGGTGACAAGCCCGTCATTGGCCTTAACTCCAGATTCAGGTGCGAAGTAGTTGTTGAGTTCTTCAAAAGAGGGAGGCTCTTTACCTTGGTCTGCAGCTAGAGCGATCTGATTTTCATGAGTTTCTTCTAAAGTCTTAGCAAATTGAAAATAGGCATCAAGACTTTCTTTTTCTTCACGACTGATTCCTTGAATATAATCATTGAAAGCTTTTGATGGGAGTTTTCCATTTGGAAAGTCCTTCATATAAGCTTCCATATCTTCCTTAAAGATTGCTGCGCCAGCATCATTTCTTTCATTCTCTAAAAGCTTGGCAAAAGTAGTTCCGATTCTCTCTTTTATATCGGCCATCATTTTGTTTGGATCGTTGCATTTCGCATCGCTTGGATTTGAAAAGCAGTCTCCTAAGAAAGGGCAAACCTTATCATTAAACTTCTTATACTCTGAAGGCTCTCCAGTAAGATAGGTTCGATTATCAAGCATCTTCTTAAGATCAGTGACAACTGTTTCGCTAGGCTTAAGAGTTTCTTCAAGTTGGCTTTTCTTTTTGGCCCTTCTTCCTTTGCCTTTAGGAACATGCTTTCCACTAGAGACCTTACAAAACTCATTGTACTTAATGGCCTCATTTAAATTAACACTTTCTGGCGCTTGAATTAACTCTTCATCCATACTTTGAGGAAAGCTAGCGGTCATTTCATTCAAGCTCGGCCTCTTGAGGCTTTTTGGATTACAGAACATCTCTCCAACTTCAGAACTTTCAAAAACA
>JAIBDQ010000130.1 GCA_024686135.1 Halobacteriovorax sp.
ATGGGGTGGTCTGCATTATTTATGTGGTCTGACTTAAAGGCGGCCTTACCGCAGAAGTCAGTTGACTATATTTTATTTGGTGGGCTTTCTTATACAGTGGGTTCGATTTTTTATATGATGAAGAGGATTCGTTATACCCATATGGTGTGGCATCTTTTTGTGATGGGTGGAACTTTTATGCATTATCTTGCTATCGTAATGGCCTTTCCAAAATAAGAGGACCAGTTGCCTGGCCCTCTCTCCCCTAGTTGTTGTTTTTTATTTTCTTAACATTTAATGAACTTTAGTTTGAAGATAGATTTCTCCCCCTCCGCTAGACCTGTGATTTTTCCTGCCGAAGCAGCTTCTTTGTTTTTTGATTTTAAGAAGATTCTAAGGTTTAGCCTAAGGATGCTTTCTTCACCGCATTTACTTACTGAAGCATTATTAAATTCATCTGTTCCTAACTTAAAGGTTCCTTTTTCTTTTCCTTGGATTTGAGTTTCGGCCTGCTGACCTTTTTGTCCCGCAAGAAAAGTTTCGGAACTAACTTTTAAGGAGGCTCCCTTTTGAAGAAGATGCTTTCCTTTAAAGGTGGCAGGTAGAACCGCCACTTGGTAGTTTGAAGGAATTGAAATTGGTACCGCTGCTAAACAGTTTATTCGGGCTAGAGATTTATAAGTACTACCGGCCTTAACAGTTAAGGATTCCGTATCTATTTCGACAGATTTTCCATCGTCGCTAATTCGGATTGTGGTGTCCTGACAACCAGTTCCAGCAATCTCAGGCTTACCTAAGGTGAAGTCGATATTCTCTCCTCCAGGTAGATCGTCGGGATCGCAGGATACTAAGAAAAACAGCATCACTATGCTAAAGGCACTCAATATTTTTTTCATCTCTCTCTCCCCAAGGACCAAAGTATTTGATCCTTTTCTTATAATTAAAGGCTTAATGAAAGAGAGACAACAGCTAGGTCTTTAAACATAGGTATTTATGCACGATTGTAATGAGATGAAAGAAAGTTTGGATTCTGTAAGAAGTAAGTGGGGCCTAGGCGGCCCCAGCGTTTAAGTATTTACGTAAACTAGTTTTTACATGTTTGGATTGAACGGTCTCTATTATAAGTTTGCGAATACATATTCTCATAACAAGAGTAAGTCTGAAGAGTTCCGCCGTTCATACAAAGGTTCTTGGCCTGCTCTTTATTGTAAACATTTGAATACATCTTCTTGTAACACTGAAAGGTCTCGTCATTTCCTCGGTTCTCACAAAGAGAAATAGCAAACTCTTTATTGTAAACATCTGAGTAAGTTGCTTTATAGCAATTATAAGTTCCTATGGTTCCACCGCGCTTACAAAGGCGTATGGCCATATCTTTGTTATAAACTTCGCTATACATCTTTTTATAACAGGCGACGGTTTCAACTGTCCCGCCCCCAGAGCAAAGCTCCTCTGCTTGATTTTGATTATAAAACTCACGGTATGCTTGCTCGTAGCAAGATGATGGAGCTCCTGTTGAACTGCTCGCCACAGCGATGGCCTCTTTTAATAGTCCTCTTAGTCTTTCTTTCTTCGTGTCGTTTAATCGGCTTAGGTTTTGATCAATAGTTCTGGTTAGTTTTTCACTTTGAGTAATTAAGTCAGCTGATGCTGTTGTTGATAGTAGAAATAGTATTACAGTTAATAGTTTCATTTTTGCCCCTTAGATAAATTGAATGGAGACTAAGTTGCAATTTAAAAGCCATGTATTTTTACAAATTATCAAGCACTAGACGCGGGACCCCATAGACACTGGTATCAGATTGCAATGACATTCTGACTCTCCTGTCCTAAAAGTTCATTTATGAAAATAATCCTTATCTCTCTTTTTATCTCCCTATCCTCTTATGCCGGTGAAGTTTATTTCCAAGGCCCATGCGAGGAAAAACCTTTTTTAGTAGGTGAAAATACCGGTGCTGGAATCACAGCGGGAGCTTTAACAATTAAAGTGCTCGAAGATTCAAAAACCGAATATATTGGTTCCGAGGGTGGTATTAATTCTATTTTAGGTAGCCCAGTAGGAATGGAGGCCATTGAAGTATTAAGTGATACTAAAATGCGCGCTTACGGTTGGTGTTATGAGATCGATGGTTTTCAGCCAGCGGCCATGCCTGATGAGATCGAACTAAATGGAACTGAGCAAGTTCGTTGGTTTTTCGCTTTCTCTACTTACGAAGATGGTGTTTGGAAGGATTACTGCACTCCAAGCTTTTCAGTAAAGTCACCATTTATCTGTAAGTAAGGTATAATAGTCCCAACTAAAAAGAGGACTAGAGATGAGTGAACTAAACGATAGTAAATTCAATATGTGGCGAGCTGCCATTGCCATCATTCATGTGGATGGAAAAATTTCAATTGAAGAGCAATCCTGGGCCAAGGAGAAAATTAGCTCTCTTTCCTTAAGTGATTCACAAAAGTCGACTTTAGAAAATGATCTAGCTAATGGGTTAGAAGTTGAACCTTTACTACCTCTTATTACCCATAAGCCCGATCGAGCTTTTTTATTACATCTCTGCAGAACGATAGGACATCTTGAAGGTGACTATAGTGATTCTGAAAAAGAAGCCTTTAGGTATTTAGAAAAAGAGATACTGAAGGATATTAACCTCGCTCCTATTGAAGCTGAAGTTCAAAAAATGGAAGAGCTTTCTAATAAGAATAAACTGGAAATAGATAATAAAAGCTCGATCTTTGAAAACGTAATAGAAAGATTGCTTTTTACGATTGGCTTTTAGTTAAACCTATAGGAATTTCACAGATTTCCTTGTACTTCTGGGCCCCACCGATACTTTCATAGAGAATAAATTTATCTACTGTGAAAGGGAGCTCCTGCTTTACCTTATAATCTTCTATCAAACGGGAGAGGTTTCTAGGAACCTTCATCCGGCACAAAGTAAGATGGGGAACAAAAGGCTTTTGGTCGTATTCGATTTCATGCTCATCGGCCATTTCCCTGAGCCGTGCCGCTAAGGAAGAAATTTCCTTTTCACCCCTTGAAACACCTAGCCAAAGAACTCGCCCCTCACTCATTTCCGGGAAGGCTCCATAACCTTTTATGCCAAGTTTAAAACACTCTCCCCAGTTTTCTTTTAGCAATGAGACTGTAAAAGCTTCCAGTTTTGAAAGGGGGATTTTGCCAAAGTAGGCCATCGTGAAGTGCCAATTATGGGCGGGAGTCATTCGGTCTTTCTTATAACGCGATAATGACTGCCAGGTATTCTGTTTAAGTTTTTTTCGGACCTCGTCATTTATGGGTACCCCCAAGAATAGACGGCCACTCAATTCTTCCATGTTTCTAATATAAGGCTATAATGGGTCCATGAAAACTTTTATAATCATACTTTTGCTCCTTTCCTCCTGCGCCCGTAAAGAAATCTCTTCTCCTGAAGAGGCCATGAGATCTATCCCTTCAGAGTTTTTACTAAATGATGATCTTCCTTTGGATATCTTTCAAGCAGGTCTAAAGAAACATATTAAAATCCTCATGAAGTCTCCAAGCAGAGTCCTAAAGTTTGGGAATAGAAATATTTTTGCTAAGGATTATGCCTTTGCCCTGACTGAGCTTTTAAAATTTAAAGAAAAACCAAAACTTCTAAAGTATGTCGAAGAAAATTTTGAGCTCATGGAAGTCTATGGAAAAAAAGATTGGGGAGAGATTCTTTTAACAAGTTATTATGAACCACTTTATCCTGCTAGAAAAAAACCTACCGATAAGTACTATATGCCTATCTATAAACTTCCAAAAGATTTGGTTGAAATCGATATGCAAAGCTTTGCTGGAGAAGGAATAGGTAATTTTGAGACTTCACGTACAAAAGTTTCAGGCAGAATAGTTAACAAAGGTCTGCCTTTCCCTAAAATCCTACCTCATTTTAGCCGGGAAGAAATCACGATTGAAAATAAACTACAAGGAAGAAATCTGGAACTTTTTTATCTAGATCCGATTCATTCTTTCTTCTTACAGATCCAAGGTTCCGGTGTCCTCGAACTCCCTAGTGGCAAGAGAGTTCGTATCGGTTATGCCGGTCAGAATGGGTGGAAATATGAAAGTATTGGAAAGCATCTTTTTGATATTATCCCAAGGGAAGAGATGAGCCTGCAAAGAATTGAGGCGCACCTCAGGACCCTTTCTAAAAAAGATCTTTTAGACTTTCTCAAGATTAATCCAAGCTATGTTTATTTTAAGGTCCTGGATAGTCGAGGTTTAACAACCTTTGGAAATGAAGTCGTTTCAGGAAGAACTCTTGCGGTGGACAGCTCTCTTTTTCCTCTTGGTGCACTCGGATACCTTAGTTTTCAAAAGCCTTATTTTGCAGACGAGTCTGTTGAAGTGCCCACCAGTTATGAAGAAACCTCACGACTGGTTCTCGCCCAAGATACGGGTGGAGCGATAAAGTCTCCAGGAAGAGCCGATCTCTTCTGGGGTGAAGGAGATGAGGCCCTACGTTATGCTGGAACGATGAGACATTCAGCAAAACTTTGGTTTTTTTACCCGAAATTAGATTAGACAAATAAATTATAGCTTCTTGATATTGCGAGGCTATGTTATAAATCAATTATGGACATTGAATCTAGAAGTATTCATTCACCAATACATCTCTTAGGCACCTATTCAGGTGTGGTACTTCCATCTATTTTCAACTAATTGCATCGCTTAATTTTTTTGATTTTATAGTATAATCCAAACTAGGAATATAAATGAGCGCGATAATTATGAGTAAAAAAGAAGATAAAAAACCAGTACCAGTAGATATTGAAGGATTAGATCTTGATCTAATGAAACTAAAAACCGTGGACCTCCCTGGTCTTGTGGAATACGCCCACTCCGTCGGGGGCTTTAGCATAGTTCCTAACGAGCAAGGGGTTATAAAAGGCAGGGCAATGAATGCTATGCAAGAGCAAACTCAAGAAAAACTCGATATGATTCTTGAGCAAATGAGAACTCTAGCAAAGCAAGCAAAGGATGTTCAAGATAGAGTTGAAATCTCCCACTATGTTTACGATGCTGAAATAAAATTTGAGCCAATTATTGGTAAAAAATATTATCTATACGAAAAAGATGATGGAAAAAAACTCTTAAGTCTGATTGGCCCTAAGGACTGGGGTAAATCGAAGAACTTTAAATCTTGTTTAGCTGAAGTAAAACTGCTTTCTGATCATACATGGAAAGTACTTGAGCGATTTGACCAAGATTGACTTACCTATTTAAAGTTCTGTCTAGGTTTGGCAAAATAGAGATATGCAAACAGAAGCATTGAGTAGTCGAAGGACTGCTTCCACATTAACGATTGCTCTAGTTCCTTTGCTTTTAGGTCTGACCATTTATGGTTATTGGCTTAATCAGTACTTTGGTGAATTTAATATTTCACCTCAAGGTGGAAAAATTGCGACTATTGGTTTTGCATTACTGGTTGTTGCGGTACCCGCAAATATTTTAGGCATCATATTCTTGTATATTCCGTGGAAGAAAAACCACTCCCAAGTTCAGAGTGATCAAAGTTTAAAAACAAAATTTATGTTTTTATTTTTATTACTCTTTTTAAATTATCCCGTAGCCGGTGGAATTATTTATAACTACAACTGGATAACAAGCACTATCAGTATAGAGTTTACAAATAATTATCAGGAGTCTTTAAAAGACTTAGTTGTCATCCTCCCAAATGGAGACGCGGTTCATGTTAATTATGTTAAGCCCGGCCATACTTCTTCTATTCGTGTTTTTAATAAAGGAGAAGGGGCGGTTGAGTTCATGGCGATCAACGCTGAGAATGAGAAGTCACGAAAGCCTATTCTTGGTTACGTAACCTCGAATATGGGCGGAAGAGCTAAGGTTTTACTAAATGAGGACTTTGAAATCGAAGTTTTTACCAACCATCCAGAGAAACCTGAATAAATTCAGCTATCTAAGTATTTGACTAATCCCAATAAAAGAGCGATTTTCATCACCCATGAAGATAGAGCAAGAATCAGAAGACTACGTACAAACCCAATCCTTAGATAAGGTGGGAATGCTTCTATCGGGACTCTGTGTCATCCACTGTATTGCGACCCCATTTCTCATCATGTTCAGCCCAATGGTTGCTCATTTCTTTGATTCAAAGTGGTCCCATCTAGGTATCTTTTTATTTATTGTTCCCGTTGCCTATTTTACTTTTTGGCGTTTTTATAAAAATCACAGAAATAAGAAACCTATGATTCTTGGAACCATAGGTATTCTCTTATTATGCTTGGCCCTCTTAAGCCCAGGTCACGGTTGGGAAATTGGTGGGGAACATTTTCATTCCCATAACCAAGAGCATTTTCACTATCTCGATACCATCATCAATATTGTTGGCTCCATTATCCTTATGTCCGGGCATTGGCTGAATATTAAGATTCATCGAGACAGCCGCGAGGCAGTCGATTGCTGTCATCACCACCCTTAATCAAGTCCTCTAAAAAAATTTCTTTTTTTTCTTCTCCGCTTCTAGACCTAAAACTAATAAGACCTTTTTGCATTTCTGATTTACCAAGAATGATCAGATAAGGATCTTTACTCGCATAAAAGCCTCTGAGTTTTTTAGAGAAAGAAATCTTTCTCTCATCAAGCTCTACCCTGTACCCCCTCTTTACGAGACTCTTTTTAACCTCTTTTGCATAATCCAATTGCTCTAAACTAATAGGGGCCACTCGGTATTGAACGGGACTCATATGAAAAGGAAACTTGCCTTCATAATGCTCGACAAGAATGCCTAAAAACCTTTCAAGTGATCCATACAGTGCACGGTGGATAAGAATTGGTATTTCTTTTTCTCCAGCAGAGTTTATAAATGAAATATCAAATCGTTTCGGTAAATTAAAATCAATTTGGATCGAAGAGCATTGCCAGTTATTTCCATTAGAATCTCTTAAATGAAGATCAAGTGAAGGTCCGTAGAATTTAGCTTCTCCATGTTTCTTAATATACGAAAGTTTATTCTCTTCCATAAGATCTATTAGAATATTTTCTAGGTTTATCCACATTTCATCTTCACCAAGAAATTTTCCCTTACGTGAATAATCTCTAAGGGAAATTTCAAAATGAAAATCTTTAAAACCAAAGATTCCTAGCAATTTTTGAGCAAGCTCTAAGACAGATTGAAGTTCATCTTTAATCTGACCCTTCGAACAAAAGAGATGTGCATCATCTTGAACAAAGCTTCTGGCCCTGAGCAAACCATTTCGTGCTCCGGAGGGTTCATTCCTATGAACATGGCCGAGCTCACAAAGACGAACTGGTAAATCTCTAAAACTTTTTAATTTCCTCTTATAAAAAAGAATGGCCCCTGGGCAACTCATCGGCTTTAAGGCCAGTTTTGATTCACCGTCTGAAGAATAAAACATGAGCTCGGAAAATAAATCATTATGCCCAGATCTCTGCCAAAGCTCTTCTTTCATCAACTGAGGTGAAATAATCTCTTTATAGTTGCCTTCGTCATGGAGCTCTCTCCATTTCTTTATTAAATACTCTATTAAAAAAATCCCCTTCGGATGATAAAAAGGACAGCCTGGGGCTTCCTCATAAAAACTGTAGAGATCTAGCTCTTCACCAAGTCTCCTATGATCTATATTTTTGACGTACGAATCCATATTCGCCTCCATTAAGTCGAAAAATTACAAAAAATGTCCAGCAGAGCATTTTGCTCAAATTAGACATAACTATGAATTAAGTAATAAAAAAGAATGACCCCCTACGGGGTGGTGACGATCGTAATTAGTTGAATATAGAAGTAGATATCTTCTTTCATAAAGGAAAAATAACACGGAACTGAACTTTTACCAAACATTTTTTACCTTCTTCGATCATGAATAGGATTTTGATAAAATTTAAACTAGGATATGCAAACGACTTTCAAAGGACTGCAGTTATATGCCTATAATCAAATCAACTTATGTAGCCCCAAAGCTATTTAGAAATGGACATATTCAGACCATCTATCCGGTTGTGTTCAGAAAAGTTGAAGGTGTTGAAGCTCAAAGAGTTAGAATCGATACTCACGATGATGACTTTATTGATATTGACGTTAGTTTAAATGGCAAAGATCATGTGGTCATTTTATCACATGGACTTGAAGGCTCGTCCGTAAATCCTTATGTTCAAGGAATGATGAAAAGCTTGGCCTTTGGTGACTTTGACGTCATCGCTTGGAATTATAGATCTTGTAGCGGCGTAATGAATAAGCAGCGCTGGTTTTATAACGCAAATAATTATTCAGATCTAGAGCTTGTTATCAGTTGGGCCATTAGGATGGGCTATAAAAAAATCTCCCTTATTGGATTCTCTTTTGGAGGAAGTTTAACAAGCTATTACCTAGGTGATAAAGGCGCTCATCTTCCAAGTGAAATTGTAAGTGCCATGCTTATCTCTTCACCATTAGATATTGAAGAGGC
>JAIBDQ010000070.1 GCA_024686135.1 Halobacteriovorax sp.
GTACGAAGAAGATTTGTCTAGGTGACTTTGGAACGGCTTCTTTTTTTCCGTGAGAATTGTAAGCGGCGAAGTCGTCTACTAGAAGCTCTTCTGGGTAATCGGTAACTCTTCTAAAGATCGCATGTACTAGCTTAAGACCAATATCGTTTCCGATAGGAACAATATTTGAGAGAGGGTTCGCAAAAAAGTTATAATCCTTTTTTTGTCCTTCAAGTCTATAGAGTGCAGAGACGTTAGCACTAGGTAGATCGTCTCTTAGAACTTTAAGAGCAAGACCAGGGGCCACATCACGCTTCTTTTTTGTGGGCTTATAAGTTAGACTTAGTCGAATTAGTCCACAGTTAACTCCTTGAAAAGCACCGGTAAAGGTGTGACCTGGAGTAGGGACTATTTTTACTTTTGCAACAGAGCCTCTACGGTGAAGATACTTTTTCCAACCTTTTGGTGCAACATCTTCGTTGTGATTTTTCTTTCTTCTCATGGCCTGAACGGACATGGCGAGTAGTTTTAAAACCCCCATGCCGCTAAAACCGGGTAATTTATCATGCTTTGTTTTTTCCACATGATTCCAAAGAAGTTTTTGTTTTTCACATCCATTTAGCTTTTGATAGTTCTTGGGCATTTTATACTTTGCCGCAAGAAGGGGAAACGAAAGGCTAAATGTTAGTAAGATAACGACTAGTTTTTTCATATTCGTCCTCTTATCTATTCTTCATCTTCTTGTTGTACTGTTTCTCCTGTACCCTCTCCATTATCTGGATGCTCGTAGTACATAAGAAAATCTTTTGGATTAGCGGGATCAACAAAGATCAACTCAACAACATCTTGATTAAGTGCTTTAGTGGCATCAAAGATATCTACGAAAAGACCAATTCTTCCACTTAATACATTATTGGTTTTTTTATTTGAATCAATTTCTTTAAGCAAGAACATTCCTTCAGCTGGTTCAATCATTTCATATGAGCCGTCTAAGAATGCACTCTTCTTATTGGTGAACATCTTTTTTCTGCGCCAGTTAGATTTGTCTTTCATTTCAGGATTGATCACAAAGTTTGTCATTTGTTTTCCACCTTCAAGGCTTAACTCTAAAACTGTATCGTTAAGTCTTCCGTAAGCTGAAAGATAAGGACCTGGAAGAAATGACTTTCTCCATGTCGACTCTAACTTAAAAGCTTTATAAGTGAAGTTTGCAAGAACGTATTGAAGACCGTTGTATTTCTTATCTTTATCAGCTGGAAAGAAGATTTCCTTTGGTTGTCCTTTTCCTCCATTAGAAGTGATGATGGCCCCTTCTAGTGGGTGCTCAAGCTCGACCTTATCATTTAGGACCAGCTGTCTTGGTTTATCTGTATGAACATGAGTTAATTTTTCACCTTCGACTTTAACTTGATACATATTAAAAGTTCCTTCTGTTCCAGTCGGAACAACTTTTAGAACCTCTAATTTCGCCGTAATCTTTTTTAAGTAACCAATAAGCTTATTAAGTCCTGGGGCTTTTGCAGCTGCGACATACTCAGGAAACATATTAAGGAGGTTTACGTACTCGTGAACAAGAGCATAGTAACTTTCTTTCTCACCAGCGATAGGGTGTAAGTAAAGCCTTGTGGCGGCGTTGTTAGGACCCTTATGAAATAGCTTATAATCTGCTACTCCTAAATAGGTTCCAGATAAGTCTCTTCCGTAGCTTGCTGGATATCGGTCTTTGTCGATAGTGGTGCTACATGAAATTAAAGTAAATAAAGATACAATTAATAAAAGTGTTTTCATCGGTTATTCTCCTACCTAAACAATATGCTCGAAGTATCTCATATAATCTAAAAAAATACATACGGCGGAATAGTTGGATACGTGATTACTTGAGCGAAATTGTTTCTCTCGTCTGCCCCTATTGCCGCCTTTGCAACACATCGAACCATTTGATACGATTTCGCTTGAGAAAATTAATGTTAACAGGAGCCAAGAGTGAGCTGGGTTAAAAGTACGAGTTTTTTATTCTTATTAGTTGTTATTAGTGCATGTTCAAGCAGCACTAATGAAAATGTAAAACGAGATGTGTCCTCTGATGAAGAGTTGCTCGTAAATGGATTACCCAAGGAAGAGTATCCAAAAGCTGACAGAAGCAAAAGTGAAGCTGATGCAGACTATTGGAAGAACCGGGGAAGAGGTTGGACCAAGTTCAAATATGATGGTTACTCTGGAAAGAAAAATAAAGTTAAATTTCTAAAGACAATCGCATCTCCAAAAAATCTCAAGTTCTCTAAGGAGCTTTCAGGAAGGCGCCAAGACCTTTTAGAAGAAAACCTATATGACACAGGTGTTAGTCCAAATGAAAAAATAGACTGCGATAAGATTATGAAAAGAGTTCATAGATCTGCTTATGGAGAATGTTACTTCCATAAATATGAAAAACACCTGACAGATAGAGATAAGAAGTTAGCTAATCAACTTCGTATGGGGGCTAATAACGAAAGGTTTGGACGAAATATCACGACAGATGCTCATGACAAGGCCAATAAGCAAAGTCTTATGAACCCGTCTCCACTTGAGATAAGCCAAAGATTGTTTGCTAGAAAAAATGGTAAGCAAGTTGATGCTCCAGTTATTAATGTTCTTGCTACAGCATGGCTTCAGGCCATGAACCATGATTGGTTTACCCATGGTAAAAACTCTAAAAAGAGAAAGCATAAAATTCCAGCTCACTCCTCACATAAAGATTTTAAAGATGGTATGGAAGTTCCAGCAACTCAATCAGAAACTGAGAAAGAGCAAAAACATGATAGTCATGGATATGATAAAACTTTTAGAAACCGTGTAACTCATTGGTGGGATGCCTCTCAAATTTATGGATCTGACCCAGAGAAAAATCGCGAAGTTAGAAGTGTATGGAGAAACGGTGTTAATACTGGAAAACTTATTCCTTTTGGAAAGATTGCTGTTGATCATAAGAACAGACGTCTTCGTTATACTAAGGATGGTCTTCCTGTAACTGGTTTTTCTGACAACTGGTGGGTGGGTTTAGAATTGATTCACACACTATTTCACTTAGAACATAACTGGGTGGTTGATAACTTACTTAAGCCAAAAAAGAGCAAAATCTGTAAAGGTGATATCCAACAAGAAGAATGTGATCAGATCTTTTTTGAAAAAGCTCGTATGATTGTTTCAGCGCTAATGGCAAAAATCCATACAGCTGAATGGACACCTGCCCTACTTGATAATGAAATGCTACAAATTGGTATGAGGTCTAACTGGTACGGGATGAGAGAGATTACAGGTCTTTCGATTCCTTTCTTAAGAGGAAAAGTTGGCGGTGGGATAAAGCACCTTATCTCAGGGCTTGTTGGTAAAAATACACTGGATCTATATTCAGTTCCATTCACTTTAACTGAAGAGTTTGTAGCCGTTTATAGAATGCACCCACTTGTACCAGATACGGTAACGGTAAGAGATGCTGGCACAAATAAAGCAGGTACCAAGGTCTCTACTAAAGATATGATCTTTAGAAAGGCTCAAGGAACATTTGCTAAGCATGGATCAGCAACATGGCTGAATTCTTTTGGGACCTCATTTCCAGGAGCTATGACTCTTCACAATTATCCTACTTGGATGAGTAACTTTGTTGCCGAAAGAAATACAGGTAAGAAGCATGGTGACTCGGCAAGAATGGATATGGGAGCAATTGATATTTTTAGAGACCGTGAGAGAGGTGTTCCAAAGTACAACAACTTTAGACGTCAGCTTAATATGCCGGCAATCGATTCTTTTAAAGAGTTAACTCCTAATGAAGAAGATCAAAAGACACTTGCAGAGATCTACAATAACGATATTGAGCAAGTAGACCTTCTTGTAGGTACTTTAGCGGAAGCAGATCGTTACCCAGGATATGCTTTTGGTAACACTCCTTTTTATATCTTTGCTTTAATGGCCTCACGAAGACTTATGGCCGACCCATTCTTCTCTGATTATTTCACAAATGAGCACTATACGAGAAAAGGTATTAAGCATGTTCAAAAGCAGGAAATGGCCGATGTTATTATTCGTCACTTTCCAGAGTTTAAGAACCGTTTCTATGTGAAGCGTAAGACTGTCGGGTCTAAGCGAGTGGTTAAAAATGCCTTTCGCCCATGGCTTCCAGTTTACAATGATGTGAAAAAAGCAATCCAGCCTATGGAAGGCCTATAAAATAAATTTGTAAATATTTTTATCTAATAGATAAGCCCGTTTTTATAACGGGCTTTTTTTTTCCTATGTTATAATTTGTCCAATGACACAGCCGATTATTCAAATCTCAAATATTCAAAAGTCCTACGGAGATAAAAAGGTTTTAAAAGGTCTTTCCTTAAATGTTGAAGAAGGTGAGATCTATGGATTTCTCGGACCTAATGGAGCAGGTAAAAGTACAACCATTAGAATCTTAATCGGACTAACCGATTGTCAGTCCGATAAGCTTAAACTCGCAGGACTAAAGCCTTTTCCAAGAAATACAGACTTTCTAAAGCAGGTTGGAGTCGTTCAAGAGTCTCAAAATCTATACGAGAACTTCACAGTATTTGAAAACCTAAAATTATTTGCAAACTTACTAGAACTAAATCTTGAACGTGTTTCGGAGGTTATGAATGAGCTTAATTTAAATGGGCATAAAGAGACAAAGGCTAAAGAGCTATCAAAAGGCTTTAAACAAAGAGTTCTTATTGCGAGGGCCTTTCTTCACGAACCTAAAATTCTTTTTCTGGATGAACCGACCAGCGGCTTAGACCCTATAGCTGCGGACAAAGTTCATCGTTTTATCAAAGAGCTAAAAAAACGAGGAACCACCATCTTTATAACCTCTCATTTTATGGAGGAAGTTGAAGAGCTTTGCGATAGGGTAGGATTCTTACGAGATGGAGTTATTGTAGAAGAAGGAGTGCCACAAGATCTTCTACAAAAATATAGTGCCAAGAGATTGAAAGATATCTTTCTCGAAATAATGGGTGAGGGGAATGAATAATATTATTAAAACCCTTTTTCTAAAGGAGTTGAAAGACTTCTTTCGTCATCCTCAAAGTTTAACGATGTTTTCTATGGTTCTTGCCATGAATCTCCTCCTTTCTTTTGCCATAGGAGAGTTATTTGTTGAGATGACAGTGAATATGTCTTTAGTAATGATTGGATTTTACTGCCCAGCATTCCTGACTACAGAAGAAAAGGAAAAGAAGACGTTAACTTCTCTGCTCCTGACTCCCATTTCAATTAGACAAATTATATTAGGTAGAGCGTCTCTGTATGCCCTCGTTACTTTTATTGTGACCATGGGAATTATTCTAATTTTTCACTTTAAAGAAACATATTTAATTTCTAGTATCCTTACTATAGCTCTAGGCTCCTTATTTTTCACAATGCTTGGAATGGGCGTGGGCCTTATTGCAAAGAAGCAGTCCGAAGTCTCAGCGATTGGCACGGTTCTCCTCCTTTTTATGTTCCTCCCAGAACTTCTTTACGGGGTAAAACCGCTTATTTCTAAAGTTGCTCTAACTATTCCGATTCACCATATTTTAGGAGCGATTCGCGAACCATTTATTTCAATAGAGTTCTTAAAATATTTTGGTTTCACTCTTCTTTTCACTCTGGCTTTGTTTTTCTGGGTAAGGGGACTGGCCTCAGATGTCCTTTTGACTGAAAATAATAATTTTAAATTCAAAGGAAGGGATGCCATTTTTGTAAGTTCCCTGATCGTAATTGCAGGGAGTTCCATATTGCTATTCTCCGAGCCCATGGCCAATATAGTAAAAATTGAGAATAGAACTTATTTAGATTTTCCTTATCGTAGTTTTAAAATCCCCTATAATGAAGAAAGGTATGAATTTAAACAAAAGAAAGTCCTTAGGATGCCGCTTCTCACATATAAGAGAAGAGATAACGAAAAGGTAATTATTCGAGTTCACCTCAAAAAAATGTCGGGCGGTGAAGACCTTAGTTTTCATGTAGAAAAATACAAAGAAGAACTGGCCAAGGATAAAACATTAAAGTTTGAATCTAATTATAAAATCATCGGAAAGAAAAAGGTCTCAGTTATTTCTTATGAGGCTAGCCAAAGTGAGGTTACAACTCTTCATTTTGTGATGAAGGATGTTCTTATCAGGCTTGACCCTCGTATGAAGGTGAAAAACCCAGATCTCTATAAATCCCTAATTGAAGATTCAGAAGAAGTCATACGATTTTGGAAGTAAGCTTACTTTTTCATCCAATCAATACACTTTTCAAGCTCAATTTTCATATCATTAGAATTATTTGATTTTAATGGAGCCCCATGTCCAGGTAAGACATGAGTAAAGTTATAATTAAGTAATTTCTCCATACTCTTTATTTGGGTATCCCAGTCATACCAGCAGGCGGTTTTAAATGCATAAAGGTGTTTATTTTGTCTTTGGAAGGCCAAGTGATCTCCTGTGAATAAGTATTTTTCTTTATAGAGGAGAACTGTATGTCCTTTGGTATGTCCAGGAACAGTGATCACTAAAAGGTCATCATCAATCTGATAGTCGTCTTCACCTTCTAATATAATTTCAAAGTGCTCTGTCTTTTTTGAAATATCTTCTTTATGCATTAATCTCTTAGACTGGAAATCCTTTTGATAGAGATCGGTATCAGCTACATCATCTCGGTGAGTCAAATACTGAAGTGAAAGACCGCCCATTTCTTTTATATTCTTTGAGATAACACTAGAGTAACGAGGAGAATCGACCAGGACATTTCCATTTTCTCTTTGAATAAAGTAACTAGCGGCTCCGTAGGAGCTCTCTGAATGATAGCCATTGTGAAAGACATTTTCATCGACTGGAATAGGGAAGGTTTTAGATATCTTCCTCATCTCAACTCTAGCACCTGTATATCCAATTGAATTTGTGGGGCAACTAAAAAGCGCTTCCATGGCCTTTATTTCTTGGTTTGCTTTTGGCTGTTCGTAGACCAGGCTCATGCCATCGTCTTCTTTAAAAACCTTCGGGGCCATCCAGTAACAAGTTCCGCAGTCGATACAGCTATTATCTACGAAGAAGTTACCTTCAGCATTTTTATTTCTTTTATTTCTTAGGTTGGCCATAGAGTGATTATAGTCAGGCCCTCAATCGATAGCAAGGGCTAGCTGATATTACGAAAATGAACTTTATTCTAGGAACTTCATGAGTTTTGCTTCAGATTTAGTTTCTTTAATTATTCGCTCATTCAAAACTTTTTTAGGATTAGATTTTCTTTTTATAAAACTTAAAATTTCATTATTGGTTATTCCAATATTGTATTCTTTAGATGAGCTATTATTTGTGAAAACGATAGATGCGATCCCAAGAAGTGCTCCTTGACTAGAGTAGAAAGGCCCACCACTATCTCCAGGACATTGATTAGCACTAGTTTGAATTAGATCTGTTCGATAGTTTAATTCGTTGTATTTTAGTTTGAACTTATTATTAGTACTTTTATAATACTCTATAACTTTACCCTCTTTAATATTGAAGTCCTTCTTACCGCAATGCCCGATTAGTGTTAGTTGATGTCCTCTTCCAATCTTACTTCCTGTTGCAGGGAAGTAGTATTTGCTAGGCTTCGACTTTAACAGGCAGAGATCTTTTTGTTCTGAGCTATTACAGTTTAGAATAGTTAAACTCTCTAATCTCTTTCCACTCTTATCTTGGATTTGAATTTTGTGATCTGTCTTATTTAGAAAATCTCTTAGAACATGAAAGTTTGTTAGGATAAGTCCAGAACGTCCCAGATAAAAACCAGAGCCCACTGATACTTCATTTAGCTCTTTATCAAAAATAGTGATTTTTAATACTGCCTTATGCCTAAGCTTGTTAACATAGTCTTGGGACTTTAGACCCACAATGGCCTGTGCTATCGTTAGAGAAGGGATACATAAAAAAAGGAAGAAGGTCGCTTTGAAGTTCATGATTAGTTTTGAGCAAACCTCTTTTCAACGTCTTCAAAAGGAATCATATTTTCAGATAAACGAATCTGTTCGACCTCTGTTTTAACTAACTTTTCTTCTCTATGATCTGTATTTTCGAGTATCTTTGCTAGGACTTTACTCGACTTAGATTGAGCTAATGTGTTCTGAATCTGTTCAAGCATTTCTATTCTAACAGAATTATATTCCTGATCATCTGTTCCGCTTACAAAGGGAACAGAAGAACTTTCAAAGTCATAGGTGTGAAGGATAAAAGTCTCTTCATCAGTAATCTCTAGAGTATAGAACCTTTTTCCATAAAGATTGTACTTTTTAACGACCTCTTCTACACCAAATACATCGACGATAAGATGTGGAAGAATATATTTATACATATAGGCAGGAACGAACTTCCCATTTTTATCTTTGAGTCCTTTAGCCGGATTAGAGGCGATCGCACTCTTAGCATCGTCCTTTTTGCCATCTTTTTTCTTGGCTCCTTTTGAGCTAGTCGTTCCGGAGGAACCAGGAGCCTTTTTACTTGTCTCTTCTTTACCGAATGCACCTTCTGCTTCAGAAGTACCTTCATTCGCTATACTTCTTCCATCCTCAAGAGCCTGGCTCTGACTTCCGGATGCGACGCAAGCAGGAAGGTTATCGATGACATTTTTATAGCGATCTATTTCATTGCCAAAACTCTTTTGAGCTCTAGAATTAGTTGAAAAGTCTTGTTTCGATTTAGCCCTAGATGGTGTCTCAAAGTTTCCTTTTGAACCACTTTTATAGGCCTTAGACCCTGAAGAACTAGGCGTACTAGGAACAAGAGCAGCTTTTGGAAAGCTGTTGGTTCCTGAAAAACCAGAGACACTATTTCTTTTAGTCGCAGTATTTGAAGAACTATCAGAATTTGAAATACGGCTTGGACTTAATTCATTTGGCTTTGAAGAAGGTCTAGTAGGTACCCTAAATACATTATTTTCGTTATTGGTGGGATTCGTATTCGCTGGTGCCGGTACGCTTGCTGGGGTATTACTATCAGGATCATTCACCGGCTGGGTATTCGCCACTTCTGGCGATGGAATATTGCTCGGAGTAGGATTGTTATTGAATATCGGATTCTCAACTGCTGGTCCTTCGAGGAATTTCTTTGAAAGCTCGGACTCTTCAATATTGTCTAAATCAAATTGTATAGCAGTGAGACGTCTAGTCTCTCTAAAAGCCTTAACTTTAGGGTCTTTTATAGACCCCACTTCGCCTTCAATATTAAGTTCCTTAATAGGAGTGGTTAAACTCTTTAAAATCTTCTTCTTTTTTGCGGCGAATGTTCTTAATTCCTCTTCCCTTGAGCCTGAGCCATTCGCCATGTCTCGTAGGGTTTGATCCCCTTTATTCTTATCAATAATAAAGTTATTTAGGTACGCCAGGAAGCCTTTAACATCTTCTAGTTCCTCTTTATTCATGATCTTCTTAATATATTCATTATACTTTATAGATTCAGGATCATAAGCAAACTCCTCTAAAAGTTTCGCTTTTATCTTTGGAGGAAGGCTAGGGGTTATAGCACTTAGTTGTTTGTCTAGGTTATCTAAAGTCATTTGCCTGAGGTTTAGAATGTTTCTACAGGACTTGTCATTACTTTTACCACCATCACATTCAGGGAGAAATTTACAAACAGACTGGTTAAACTTCTCATAGTCCCCACCGTCTTCTTTCATAAACCTCTCAAAATCAGATTCATCGGAGTTCGTAACATTGATAAATGAGCTAAGATTATCTCCGGTAACTACTTCAGAGGAACAATAGGCTCCTGAAGAATACAGATTTGAGACGGAGTAACTATCATCGCTTGAAAGGGCCGGGGAAACATTCGCTTGAAAGGATTCAAGGGGTAAGGTTGGTAGTTCTTGCTTACAGAAAAGATTTGATACTTTTGGGTCCTGAAGTTTTAAACACCTCTTGTTAAGTTCCTTCACTTTAACGTTCACAACTTTTTCTTCAATGGCGTCTGAAGAAGTAGTCATTTTTCTACTTTTCAGAATATTTAAATTCTTTGAGTAATTATAAGTTGAATATGGTAGGCAAACTTTTGCGTCATTCTTAAATTGATCAGGCACTTGATTTTCGATTAACCGAGAAAGTTTTGAAGTATAATCTTGTTGAATAGCTGCTAAGTCTTCGGCTCCAAAGACTTTCTTGACTCTTTTATTGAAAACTTCTTTGTCGCAATTCTCAGAAGATCCAAATGAGCTTATTGAATTTAAAATACTAGAGATATTACAAGATGGATTTAAGTTTTCTTTTAGGTATTCCGCATCTTCGATATTATTTCTGGTCATTGCATCGAGATCAAATAGACCCTGGGCAATGGAGAGAACTTCTTTTTTATAACTTTCCGCCCAAGCTTTCTCCGCCTTTTCAGATGCGATTCTTGAGAGCTCATCACTTTGAGCTTGGTCGGGCATAAGTGAGCTATTGACTTCGGCGCAGTGACATAGCTCTTCCTGGGAAATATATTGCTTATCACAGCCAACGAACTTTTCACCAACAGCCATAAAGGAATTAAGCTCTTCTTTTGGAAACACTGTCTTCGGGCATTCCACTAGTCCTTCACTACTAATGGCCGCTAATGGCATTAGTAGAACCCCTAAGAAAAGAATGATGTCTTTATAGCATTTCATAGTAAAATTATCGGCTATTTTTTAGTTAATGCTTAGGGAATAGAGGAGGTGTTTGAAATTTTGCTTTAATATTAGTTAGTTAAGGGCTTTTATTATGGCTACTTCTAAAAAGATTCTGCCCATACAAATGGGCAGATATTCAGCTTATCCACCGCGGTCCCCATCACCCATCTTAAGCTTAGATTCTAGTTGAAGAGGGTTAACTTCATTTACGAGTTGAAATAATGAACCGTCTCTACAGAGCATCTGCTCATTATTAATCTTTATACACTGCTCATTTGGGTTCTTACTAATGTCTAGTGGCAAGCTAAGCTTACTTCTTTTGCGGTATAGACTTAAACAGACCTGTCTAGACTTTTGAGTATCTGCCTTAAAACACTTCTCGCTTTGATTAATATAGAACTTCTCTTTTAATCGAGACCTCCTTGCAACGTCGAGACAGTTATTTACATACTTTTTGGTTGAGCATTTCTTCTTATTAATCCAATAGTTTCTTGTGACCAGCTTCCACCTAATTTCTAAGTCTTTTGAATCAAGAAGACACTTCTTTTTACTACTCTCTTTAGAAAATCTTGAACAGTACTTTGGAAAGTTAGGATATTCTAACTTAATTAGGCCCAAACATTTTTCTTTCAGTTTAATATGGGTGCCACAGATCTTAATAATCTTTTCTTCAAAACAAGAGATTTTCTCATCCGGATTAACTCTACCTTTACATTGCTTTTCCACTATTGAATTGATCTTTTGAATCTTACTATCTCGGACCTTGGCCATACATCTTAGTTTCTCGGTTGGGGAAGATAGACTTAGGCACTGTCTCTTATTGCTAACAGTTATCGCTAAGGCTAAACCAAAAAGGGCAAAGAAAAAGAATATAGCTTTTATAATGCTTATTTTCATTATTTTTTCACATTACCGTTACGGCTTTGACCACTGTTGTCTTGGTACTCTTCTATTTTTTTACCATTATTAATACTTAGGAAACGATTGCCATTATTACAGACCATATTTCCTTTCTTTAAGAATAAGCAATCTTTATTTTTAGCGGATAAGATTTTCTTACAGGCCTTTATATTTTTTTTCTTTATCATACACATTGAAAAAGCTTTCTTTTTATATTGAGCCTTGGCAAGCTTTCTGTCGATTTCTTTAAGGCAAACTTCTTTCTCATTAATTTCTTTTTTTTCACATGACTTAGTTTTATTTTTTATTTCACTAATAGCTACTTCGAGGTTTTTTTGAGTCTTCTTGGCCTCGCTGCTGGCAAAGGAATTGGTTGAAATAAATAGAAAAATAAAGGCGATTAATTTAATCATAATTAGCTCCTGAACCAATAATAGTGCCGACCGGAATTGAATGCAAATCGACTCAAATCTCTCCCTATAAAGCGTAAAATAACTTTAGAAGCAGTTTAAAGACATTCTGAGCAAAATCCTCGGTTTCTTAAGCTAGTAACTTAAAGGGTCGATAAGAGGAAAGAGGAATCTATTGAAAGAAGACTTTGTAAAACATATTGAAAAGGCGATCTCGGATAATAATTTCGAAATGGTGATTAAGGAACTCTCAAAACTAAAAGGGATTCGTTCCTATTCAGTCAAAGACAAGCTTAGGCTTTCTGAGTGGTACCTATGGGCCAATGAGCCTGATAAGGCCTTAAAAGTCTTAGGTGACTTGGCCTCTGAAAATGAATTACTCAGTATGACCCAAGAAGAGATTCCACTGCAAATTCGTCACGCTTATTTGCTTAATTTTTTAGGGGCTAAGTATGTGGCCATGAAACATTTTGAAACAATAGAGATCATTATTAAAGAAAGAAAAATCCCGATCTCAACGATTTACCCAAAGTACTTCGAGATAAAAGGAAAGGTTTACCTAAGCTCCTATATCTACGCTGATGCAGCCAAATATTTTAAAAAATCTTTAGAGCTAAGCTCATTTTCAAATAGACTTAATATGGCGGTGGTAAAAGTTAGTCTTGCCGATTGTTATAATGGACTAGGGAATTACGAAGAGACCAGGGACTTGATTTTTGACCTATTGGCAGAGCTTAGTGAAGAAGAAATAACATTAAAATCTATGTGTCATGAAGTTCTTGGGGAATCATACCTATTTGAAGGAAATTTATCCAAGGCGAGATTTGAGTTCAATTCCGCATGGAAGTATCTAAAGGATAAAGAGGAATCTAAAGATATGGCCTATCTTTGCCAAATGTCTGGGGCTTGTTATGTTCTGGCTGGTGAAGAGGAAAAGGCAGAGAAGGAGCTCTTGAGAGGACTAAGTATATTGGATAAAAAGAACTCCCAACCTATCGCAAAGATGAGCTTCTTTTATTGGCTCGAAGCATGCGGTAACTCAATAGGGATCTCCGATAAGTTAATGGTGCGTGCCCATCATTCTTTCTCACCCTATAGATATTTACTTGGTAAAAGTCTTAATCCAAATAATAAAAACCCATTACCAAAATGGATTGAGGATAAATACACACCAAGTGATGCTGACTGTTGGCTACTAAGGGAAGGTGAGATTAAATCAATTAATTATGATGATATTAGAATAGAAAAAAATAAGGATTTCTGGGATTTATGCTCGGGGCTGATAAATAAAGATGAGGTTTTTACTTTCTTAACAGAGATAGAAAGCAGCACCTTAAATATAATTGTAGGAAGCGGTAGTGCGGGGGTTTCAGAGTGGGCATTGATAGACTATGTTTATAGGCAGGAGTTCATTCATCCATCTATTGGAATTGATAGGATTAAAAAGATCATAAAACAACTCAAGAAAAAAGGTTTCGAAATAGAAACCAAAGATCGACATTTTAAAGTTGCTTCAAATAATCTGACAATTATTCTTCCTATGGATAATAAAATTCGAGGTCAGCATGCTTACTTTATGAAGAACTGTAGTGAAAGTGAATTTAAAAGAAGTGACTTGGAAAACTTTTTTTCAATCACTAAATCTATGGCGAATAGATGGATAGGTGAGTGGGAAGAAAAAGAAATTATAAGTTCTAAAGGTAATGGAAAGGCCAAGGTTTATTCTATTAAAAAGGCTTCATAAAAAAAGCCCGTCTAGCGGGCTTTTTTTAAGCATTGAAGTTGGAGGGATATTTTATTTTTGATTGGCTTGTGAACTATTCCCACTTTCATCACCCGCAGGTTTTTGTAAAAGTAGATTCTCTAATTTCTTAATACGCTTACACTTCTGGCTTACTTTATAATGGTTCAGTGCGTTTGGAAGTTTCCCTACTATTTTTCTACAGCTTTTATGGGCAAACATCTTCCATTCTGCTTTTGTCTTACATGACTTACTCGTTTCGTTAAAAATTGTTTTTACTCTTTCA
>JAIBDQ010000169.1 GCA_024686135.1 Halobacteriovorax sp.
AGTTTCCTGAATGGGCCACACCTAAACTTAAGGCGGGAAGCCCCATTTGAAGTTTGTCAGCGATACTTGGGTCAATAGAAGAAAACTTCTTTTTATCATCTTCGCCAAGAGGTCTTTTTAAAAGAAAACCTTTTGTAAGCTCACCACAAAGATGTTCAGCGTCAGCAGAGGATCCGCCATTACCCATAACAAGAAGCTTGCCGTTATTAGTGTAGCATCCTTTTAGAATCTCAAGGGCCATCTCAAGCTGATCTTTGCATGACTCTAGTTTTGGATGTCTTTGAAATAGTTCGCTGTGCTTAAAACTCATACTAAGATTCTACCCTAGTCCTCTTCTTTTGACACATCAAAGTTAAGAAGATGAACAGGGGAGTCAGAGAGTTTTTTACGCCTTTTGTCGTACTCTTGAGTCGTCTTGACGGAGCTATGGTTAACTTCTTGAGCTACTTTGTAGATATCCACACCTACCTCTAGGAGCTCCCCAATAAAGGTAGCTCTAGCAGAGTGGGGCGAGATTTTGAAATTTAAACCAATTTTTTTTGCGTATTGATCAACGATTTCATTAATCGTTCTTGGGTTCAATGATTTATTAAGGTTCTTCGGGTTATGCGGGTTTCTTGTGGGTTGAAATAACCAGTCTCCCATCTTGTGACCGCGCCCCTTGGCCCGCATCCATGAGAGATAGTCTTCGAGGGCCTCAACCGCCATAGGATGAACAACCTTTTGCCCAGTCTTCCCACCTTTTCCGCGAAACTCTAAAACATGATGCTCATTTATTTGTGTAAAGTCTTGAAACTGAAGTTTTATGACTTCAGATTTTCTAAGACCTGTTGTGAAAAAAGTTAAGAGTAGTGCCCTATGAAGAGGGCCACTTTCGCTATTAATATCTATAGAACAGATAAGTTCTTCAACCTGTTCTTTTTGAAGAGCATTTGTGGGCCTTAAGACTTCATGTCTTGGTCTTTTCACTGAGGTCACAGGGTTGAAATCGCATTCCTTTTTTTCTACGAGATAATCAAAATATGAGGATAAGGCAGAGAGTTTTCTACAAACAGACTTAGGAGCTGAGGGTCTGCCAAAGCGGCCTCCTTCTTCACTCAACCAGTTTCTATAAGCGATGATTTGACCACGCTCAATTTGAGCATATTTTGAAAGTTCTGAGAAATTGATATTGAGATATTCAAAGAACTTACGAAGATCATTTTCATAAGATTTACGTGTATGCTTTGAAGTAAAGTTATCAAAAAACTCTTCGTATAAATCGAAATTATGTGTTTTTAAAGCTGGTTGACCCATGGTGTTATTATAAGCTCTAATAACACCAGAGTCTTAGTCAGGTATAACTTGCCTAAGCAAAGCTAAGTTGCGTGGCCGAGTAGCTCCAGGCCCTCATAGCCGCCTTAAAGTCTTTTAGCTCTTCTTTAATTCTAAGCTCAAGGTCTTCACTATGAGACCTTCTAAACTCTCTTCTGAGCTCTTGAAGATTTCTAAAAGTTTCATCAATTTTAAGTTTTAATTGCTCTAGTGCAGATAGATCTGCCCCGTGTTCAGCTAGCATTTTTTCTTTCATAAGAAGCTGTGCTTTAAGAATCTCTTCTTCACTTGTTCTTTTTAAGGAATAGGCCCATCCAAAATAGTTCATTATATTGATTAGCCATTTAGTTGGGTCGTACTGCCACCACTTAACTCCATTTCTATAATCATTTTGAAAGAAGTGATGAAAATTATGATAACCCTCACCGTAGCTAAAGAAAGCAAGTAGGGGATTATCTAGTGCTGTATTTGTATCTGTATATGGTTGAGTTCCCCACATATGTGCCCAGCTATTGATAAAAAATGTACAATGGTGAACGAAGACAACTCTACCAACACCAACGATTGCTAGACCTCCGAGCCAAGAACCCATGGCCCACCCAATAAGAGCAGGAATTATAAATCCTGAGAATACACATAGCGGAAGATAGTATTTATGTTGCCACATAACCAAAGGATCAGCGGCTAAATCTTTGGCATAAACATCCAAATACTTGTCTTCTTCTTTAACCATGATCCAGCCCATATGGGCCCAAAAGAAACCTTCTTTGATATTATAAGGATCTTCGTCCGTGTCACAAAAAGTATGATGTCTTCTATGGTCTGTGCACCATTTTAAGGCAGAGTTTTGAAAGGCCCCGGCCCCAAAAAGTAATAAAACAAATTTTATGTATTTGTTGGCTTTATAGGCCTTGTGGCTTAGAAGCCTGTGGTAGCCAGCTGTAATAGACATCCCTGAAAGGAAGTACATGAAGACCGCAGGGATAAGCATTAAGGGGTTAAACCCGTCTTTAATAACATAAGCTGCTATCAGTCCTATAGTCGCAATTGGGGTTAAGATAAGGAAACTAGTGTTTACCCAGTCTAGGTTATCAATTCTAAAGCGCTTCATTCCTTTCATAAATACCTCTCCAAAAGTATAAGAAAAGGCTATCACGGTGCTTTTAAGTCAGTTGTAATACAAATGTAAAAGCGAACAAAGCATATGAGTCAAGTTTAATTCTGTACCAAGATTTGATGAGTTAGGTCATAATTTTGTCAGCAACTTTATCAAGGAACCCCTATGAAATGGCTGATTTTAATCACTCTCTTTTTCAGTTCAAATGCATTCTCCTCTGAAAAGCCTTGGGCCGAGGTCGTAAAATTAAAGGGAAAAGTTAGCTTTGATGGTAAGCAGCTAAAGCTAGGTGATCGAATAAATAAAAAAGGTGTTTTGAAAACTGAAAGACGTAGTTTTCTTCAGGTAGAAATACCAAAATGGGGAAATAAAATTACCGTTGGTCCAAAGAGTGAGATGGAGTTTGATTTTGGTAAAAAGGCTAAAAAGAAATACTCTTTTATTCACGGACGATGCCGCTGGACAACCTATAAAGGTGTGAAAGGAAAAGGTAAGGGAAGGCTATTTACAAAAATAGCCTCTTTGGGAGTGCGCGGAACAGACTTTACTGTGGTGGCGAATAAGGACCTAGGAGAAACAGAAATAATTGTTCTCGATGGTTCTGTTGAATTTGGAAATCTAAATGCACCTGAGGATTCGGTCATTGTTAACAAAGGACAATGGGGCGGAATCGGGGGCCGCTTTGGCGACAAAATAGGAAAAGTCATTGATCTTCCAAGAGAAGTTGTAAACCAATTCGATTCTCAGCTTAAATTCAAATAATCAGAAGGTCTGCAGATTCTCCATCACCTGATAGAGAGTCTGTCCGCTTGCAATAGAAGCACTGGTGTTGTGGTTAATGACGACGCCATCTTCTTTGGCGATAACTTCACTCACGGCATTTGAAAAGCTCTCGTTATCTATAACGGTTTTAAAATTAAGAGACTTTGCTATAACATCACCTTTTTTAAAGACTTCTCCGGGAGCGAAACAAAACTCGTAGAGCCCGCCTTTTGCTGCGTAATAGGTTTTATAATCTTTTAATAGTGACTTTTTAGAAGAGGTTATAGGAAGTTCACCGATTTCTACATCATGAACTCCTTTATGTTTTAGGTAATTTAAAAGACAATTGGCATCGAGCTTTGCTTCATTAAAGGAGATTCTTTCTTCACTTCCAAGTTCCACTGTATAGGCCTCAAACTTGTTTAAAAAGTCTCGACCTTGTTTTTTAAATTCACGGGAAAGCTCCACCCATGGCATGAAGCTAGCCTCATCCATGGCCCCATCAAATTCACTAGGGATTTCTAGAACATATGGGATCTTAAAATGAACGGCTGATTCCATTTGATAATCAGCGCTATATAAATATCTGGTAGCAATAGGTCCAGTATGAAGATCGAGGACGATGTCTGAAGGACTTGCAATTTTTTGTAAGAGTAAATTAAAATGACCATCTTCTGGTGCAGCCGACCTTTGCTCTAGATAGTTTTGATAGTGATCACATATATTGAAAAGCTCTAGCTTAAACTTTTTTCTTACGTCCTCTTCGCTTGATTCAAGGTTTTCTTTAACAAAGTTCTTCAAGGAGAATCCGCTCTTTTTTTCATCGAGAGACATGAAGTCTATATAGTTTCGATTCCAATTGTTTCCAGTCACTGGATTGTAGCGACCTTGGGTATACATTCCAGTTTTTTGATTTACGGCACTTGGATTAGCAAAGGGTATAAAGCTAATTGAGCCTTTAAAGGGGTTAGCTTTAAACCAATTAATAAGTTCATAAATAACGACGTTACCTTGAAGTTCTGCCCCGTGAACATTGGCCTGAATATGAACATTGGGTCCGGTTAGGCCTGAGGAGAGTCTAAAGATATTTACCCAAAGCCAGTCACCATTTGGTAACTGTTTTAAAGGATGATTGATTCTTTCAAGTTTATTCATTTGCGCTCCACAAGGTTTTTTATAAAAGCCATTCGGCGCTTTGCCTGATTGGTCTAGGTGCCATCATATGACCTTTGTAAATGACCACTTCGGCCGGGAGGTTATGGCAAAGAAAATAAGGCATGCTTTCCGTAAAGCCATAGGCTCCGGCCTGTTTAAAGCAAAGCCAATCTCCAGGACCTACATCGGAAGGAAGTTCAAAGTCTCCTAATTTATCAAGTCCTGTGCAAAGGGGACCATGGACATAAAACTTCGAAATTTTTTCTTTAGATTTTCTAAAAAGTTCACAGGGGAAAGGTTGACCAGTTAAGGCCGGTCTCGCAATATGATTAATACCGCCGTCTGTTACTAGGAGTTCTCTTCCTCGAACAGATTTTCTGTCTATGACTTGAGTAAAATACATACCGTATTCGCCAACTGCATAGCGGCCAAGTTCCATCCAAATATTTTCTAAACTAAACTCTTTTTTTAGTGCTGTTAAAACAGTATTAACTTCTTTCCAGTCAACCCGCCCTTCTTCTTCTGTGTAGGGAATCCCTAGTCCACCGCCTAAATCTAATATTCTCATATTAACATCTAAGGCCTTTGATAATTCTTGGCATTCAGTAGCTATTTTTTTCCAAATTGTTTTAAGGCGGTCAACTTCTAAAATATTTCCCCATTGAAAAACATGAAAGCCAGCAATGTCTAGTGAGCTAACTTTAGAAAGTTCTAGATTTTTCCATTCATCAGGCTCAATACCAAATGGAGTTATTTCGTTTCCACCAAGAACTGATGTTCCTTCTTCCCATTCAAGTTGAACCCGCAAAAGTACCTTTGGTCTTTTGTGTAGATTTTCAGCGATGGAATTTAGCCAGTAGGCCTGGTTGATGCTTTCTAAAACGATCACATCCACATCTGCCATAATAAGTTGTTTTAAATAGCGCCTGCTCTTGCTTGGACCAGTTGATAAGATATCGGAGGGAAGGATTCCTGCACTTAGGACTTGATCGAGTTCACCCTTTGAGGCTACATCCAATCCGAAATCTAAATTTCTAAGTAGTTTTAAGATTGAAGATAGAGGATTGGCCTTGCAGGCGTACCAAAGTTTTAAATCTACATCTTTATGCTCGCGCATAAAGCTAAGATGTTCTTCGAGTCCGTCAAGATCATAATAATAAAAGCTAGAATCAAGACGATTCATTGCGCTTTTTAAAAGCTCTCTATGTTCAGGCTTAAGTGCAGGTAGACTCATTATCTTAAAAAGCTTTCAAGCTCTAAGCTAGCATCTGATTTTTCATCTCTGTACTTAATAATAAGCGCGCAGTTCATCTGAATACCTTGCTCTTTCGCCCAAGACAATTTGTCATTAACAGGTCTCGTCCCTGGCACAACGACAGCTCCAGCTGGGATAGGGGCTCCGCGCTCTAGCATTTCGCCTTTTACACAATCAAAAACTGGGACACCTTTTGAGAGGATAACTCCAGGAGCGATAACGGCTCTTTCTAAAACTTGGATCCCTTCTACGATAACCGATCCAGCACCGATAAAAGCATTATCTTCAATAATGACTGGCGCTAAACCTATAGGCTCTAGAACGCCGCCGATTTGAACTCCAGCTGAAAGGTGAACATTTTTACCAATCTGCGCACATGAGCCAACAAGGGCATGGCTATCAACCATAGTTCCTTCGTCTACATAGGCACCAATATTAATATAGGCCGGCGGCATAATGATGACGCCTTTAGAAACATAAGAGCCTCTTCTCACTGAAGAGCCACCTGGAACTAATCTTATTCCTCTTTCAGGGGTAAATCTTTGAGGCATAAGATTATGCTTATCAACAAAACCATTTTCTTCTACAAGCTCTCCGGCTTTGAAAGCTTCAAGAATGGCCTGTTTTACTTCAGTATTGGCCTGCCAAACACCGTTAATTTTATTAGCGCTTCTAAGTGTTCCGTTTTCAAGTCCTGTTAATACTTCTTCCCAGTTCATATATTTTCCTTTTTATAAATTATTAAACCAATTATTTACTTTTTCATCTGCATCTAAAACCATTTGCTCTTCGCACATATCTTCGTGTGTGAGAGGTGCTCTTAGTTTATTTGATGCGATCGTTTTATTCTTATGCATTAGCCATTTGGCAGGAATAGGGTTTGAGGCTACAAAAAGACTATTGGCGCATTCTTCCCACATCGCCGCTTCTTTTAATTCTCCGTTAAGAGTGAGCTCAGTGTATTTATGTGTTTGAGTAGGCCATGTATTGGCAGCTACGCTGACAAGTCCAGAGCAGCCATGGGGAGCAAAGGCCGGTAAAAGACCATCATCTCCAGAGTAGACTCTTCCGTTAGGGCCAGCGGCTTCAACGTATTTTTTAAATTCCTCAACAGAAC
>JAIBDQ010000044.1 GCA_024686135.1 Halobacteriovorax sp.
ATTGCCTCCGTAATCGTCCTGTACAGAGATTGCCTCACCATTTCTGTTAGCTGGTCTGGATCTTTCATCACGGGCCCATGCTCTGCCATTGTTTCAAGAACAGTTCGCAGGTCACATATTGAAACTCCTTCCCTAAGTAAATTTTGCAACACTTTCAGAACAACACCAAGCGATAATATGTCCGGGATCAAATCTGATACGATTTTTGGGTTGGTTTCTTTAAAATTATCCATTATTCGCACTAATTCTTGTCTTCCAAAGAGTTCATGGAGGTTATTCTTGAGGATTTCTGTCAAATGAGTAGCCACAACAGTTGATAAATCAACTACAGTATATCCGTTATATTGAGCATCATCTTTTTGCTCTTCAGTGATCCAAACAGCTGGTAAACCAAATACTGGTTCAACAGTTTCTACACCATCCATTTTTTCAATTACAGAACCTGGGTCCATGGCCAAAAAGTGATCACTCATGAGCTCACCTTTAGCGACTTCTATTCCTTTAACCTTTACTGAGTAACCACCCGGTGCAAGTTCAAGATTATCTTTAATCTGAACTGAAGGAATAATAACACCCCAATCAAGCGCAAATTGTTTTCTAATATGGGTGATTCTTTCAAGAAGATCTCCGTCTTGTTCAGAGTCAACAAGGTTTACAAGACCGTAACCGACTTCTAGTTCTACTAACTCTAGACCTAAAAGATCTTCCAAGTTTTCAGGAGTCGATTTTTTATTTTCAGCAACTTGTTGTTGAGCATCTCTTTCTTCTTTTTCTTTACCTGTTTGAACATAGTATCCAGCTCCTCCTAATGCCAAACTAGCAAAGGAAAATGGAAACCATGGGAGACCAGGTATAACAGCGAAGAAAAGTAAAACGACAGCTGCAATATAAAGAGATTTTGGATGAACACTAAACTGTTCAATAACTTGCGAGCCAAGAGCATGATCAGCTGTGTTTCTTGTTGCTATAACACCGGCAGCAGTAGAAACGATCAGAGCTGGAACCTGTGTGATCAAACCATCACCAACTGTTAATAGAGTAAAGGTCTCAGCAGCTGTAGAAACATCCATTCCATTTTGAGCTACACCAACGATGATTCCGCCAATGATATTAATGGCCGTAATTAAGATACCGGCAATAGCATCACCACGAACAAACTTCGAAGCACCATCCATAGAACCATAAAAATCTGCTTCTTCACCAATTTCTTTTCTTCGTTTCTTAGCTTCCGATTCGTCAATAAGACCGGCATTTAAATCAGCATCAATGGCCATCTGTTTACCAGGCATGGCATCTAAGGTAAATCTTGCGGCAACTTCAGCTACTCTACCAGCACCTTTAGTAATAACCATAAAGTTAATAATGACTAAAATGAGGAAAACGATAATACCGACAACATAATTTCCTTCAACGACGAACTCACCAAATGACTTAATTATATCCCCGGCAGCACCCGTTCCATCGGTACCACCTCTTAATAAGATATTTCTCGTTGAAGCAACGTTTAGAGATAATCTAAATAAGGTCATAACTAAAAGAATGGACGGAAAGGTACTAAAGTCTAGAGGTCTTTTTGCATAGACACTCATTAAAAGGATCACAACAGAAATTGATAAACTTAAAACAAGAAATAAATCTAAGACTGTGGGATTAACAGGAACAACCATCACACCTAATGTGAAGAGAAGTCCTACTGCAATTAGTAAGTCTGAGCTTCCTGTTAGAAATTTAAATCTAGATAAAAAATCATTCATCTCTTATTTCCTATAACCTTGTCTGCGGCTTTGTTTTTTGAACCATACCTACAGCTTTCTTTTTTCTTTTTAATTTATAAACAAAGGCCAGAACTTCAGCGACGGCCTTATAAGCACTTCTTGGAACCGCTTCCCCTACTTTTACTGACTTATAAAGTGATCTAGCGAGGGGGACATTTTCAACCAATGGAATGTCATGCTCTTTAGCAATTTCTCTTATTTTCATGGCCATATGATCAGCACCCTTTCCAATAATCTCAGGTGAAATCATTGTTTCAGTGTCATACTTCAGTGCGATACTAATATGAGTGGGGTTAGTCACAATCACATCAGCTTCAGGGATATCTTGCATCATTCTTTTATGGGCCATCTCCCTTTGAAGAGATCTAATTCTTTGCTTAATTTCAGGATTACCATCTTTTTCTTTATGTTCTTTCTTGGCCTGCTCTTTCGTCATTTTAAGCTTGTTGGCATAGCTAATTTTTTGGTAAGCAAAGTCTCCTAGAGCAATGATCGCCATCCCTACAATTATGCCAAAAGCTAACTTCGTTACAATCCACTTTCCATGTAAAAAGGAGGCAAAGAAGTCTAAATGAAAAAAGCCATTGTATGAGTTCATGTCATCTTTTAGAAAGTAGTAAACAATCGACATGATGAAAATGAACTTCATAATACCCTTGATCGCCTCAACTATTGATTTCATTGAAAAAAGTTTTTTAAACCCACTGATAGGATTAATTCTCTCTGGTTTCCACTCCAACACTTCTGGTGAAAACAAAAATCCAATCTGAGCAACATTTGCCAAAACTGAAACACAAACAACAACAAAGAAAATTGGTGCCGTACACTTGAGTCCAGTTAGTGCTGTTTTATCAAATATTTTTGACAACTGCTCTTCTGAGTATGCGGTATCAATATTTAAGCCATACAACCACTCTAGGTATTCACTCATGGTTTCATAAATAAAGACGATCGAAAGCGCTAACGTCAAAAAGGACGCTGACATAATTAGCACACTCGCCAATTCTTTCGATGAAGCAACCTCACCCCTCTTCCTAAACTCGTCTATACGACTCTGGGAGGGGTCTTCGGTTTTTTCGCCTGAATCATTCTCTTCAGCCATCTTCTAACCCTAGATAATAAACTGGAACCAATGTCCCAGGTGCTTGGTATAAGCCTTAAATCCTACCTGGAAGAATTCTTCCGAGGTTACAGCAAAAATTAAAAGTCCAAGGCCAATATTCACAACGAAACTGACCATAATAATATTCATTTGAGGCACGGTTCTTGCGATAATTCCAAGGACCGACATAATAAGTAAGTTTGCAAAGATCAGCGGTGATGCAAGCATCAGGGCTGATAAGAAAATATTCTTAAAAAGGTCCGTGAAAAAGATCGTTGAATAGGCCATCTTTCCAAGATCATAAATATGAATACTAAAGAAGCTATTGAAAACTCCTTGGAACATAGGTAGCAATGCCCCTGAAGTAACTACGATAATGAGCATGGTCCATTGAATAAGTGTTTCAAAAGGACCAATCTGAGTTCCACTTGATGGATCAAAATATCTAACAGCTGCAAAACCAACTTGTTGAGTAATAATTGAACCTGCTGAAATAAACATACTCATTAACGACTTAACCAGATAACCAAGAATTAAACCTGTCACTGTATAAAATGCGGTTAAGGCCCAAAAATTATCGACACCAAGATAAGCAATATCTTTTAAGATTTCACCTTGGATATGTGGAAAGAAAGCATATGTAATCATTAAAGTCGTCATGGCCTTAACGATGGCGGGAATACTCATTCCATCAAAGATAGGCAATTGAAAGATAATCGCCAGGCAGCGGCTAAAGGCCAACCAAAATGCAACGAGAATCTCTAAGTCCATTACCTGTATATTCAATTTATCTTCCTACTACCTGTGGGATGCTAATAATTAATTCTTTTGTAAAACTAGTTAGTGTATCTGACATCCAAGGAGCGCAAATAGCTAAGGCCCCAACAATAACGATAATCTTTGGAATAAAAGAAAGTGTTTGCTCGTTGATCTGAGTTACCGCTTGAAAGATCGAAACGAGAATACCCATAATAAGAGCTCCAAGTAACATTGGAGAAGAAATCATCAGTGCTACTTTAATCGCCTGGTGCGTAATTCCTGATACTGCATCAAATCCCATAACTTATCCTTAATGAAACGATCTCAGAAGAGATCCTGTTACCAACTGCCATCCGTCCACAAGAACAAAAAGTAGAAGTTTGAAAGGCATCGAAATAACGACCGGAGGTAACATCATCATACCCATTGCCATCAATACCGAAGCCACAACCATATCCAGAATTAGAAATGGAATATAAAGTAAAAAACCAATTTGAAAGGCGGTTTTTAACTCTGAAATAATAAATGCAGGAATTAAAAAGTGAATAGGAACATCAGTAATTGTGTTCGGAGCTTTCTCTCCGGTCACATCATAGAAAAGTGCGATATCAGCTTTTCTAACTTGCTTGTTCATAAAGCCACGAAGATTGTATTCGATCCTATCAATGGCCACACCCGTAGTGATTTTCTTAGCCATATAAGGTTGTATCGCTTGATTATAAATTGCAGTTCCCGTTGGCTTCATAACGAAGATAGAAAGAAAGAGTGCAAAACCAATTAATAACTGATTCGGTGGTAAGTTCTGTGTACCTAGTGCTTGTCTCATAAATGAGAGAACCACAATGATTCTAGTGAAACATGTACATAGAATTAAAATTGCTGGTGCTAAAGTTAAGACTGTAAATAGTACCAATACCTGAAGGCTATCAACCAGATCAGCACCTTGCCCAAAATTAACGGCAAGACCTGGAAGATTAAGTCCTGAAGGAGTTGATTGGGCCAAAGCTGGTCCAGCAATCAATAGTGGTAAAATCCATTTTAACCAAGCCGTCATCCTGACAACCATTGATATGTCCTTTATTACTGAAAGCTTTTTAAGTTCTTAACCTTGCTTTTAATCTGGTCAGAAAGCTTTACTTTTTCTTCTACTGTATTTTCTGCTAACAACGCGGCAAGACCACCTTCCTGAGATTCCTTCTCAGAAGAATTATCTGTATTCGTTGTCATATCCTTTAATTTAAATTCTTTTTCTTTTGAGTCAGCATCAAAAAGTGAAGTATCAAAGTTATTTCCAGACACTTGTTTTTCACCATCTTTAAGAAGCCCAGTCACATCAGAGATTTCACCAAGGGGCTGAAGTCCTGCATCTGAAGAACCAACAAGAAAAACTTGATTATGGGCCCTTACCATCATGACTGATCTTTTAGGAGCGATATAAGTTGTACTCAATACTTCCACCATTTTTGTATTATTAAGAAAACCTAGTTTTCCTTTCTTCATAACCCCTTTTCTCATTAAAGTTACAACCCCATAAAAGAGGAGAAGGATAATACCTAAGAATGCAACAAACTTACCAAGGTAGCTCATCACTGAAAACGAGGAGTTAGAAGATCCTTCTGCTGGATTTTTTACTTTGTCCTGTGCACTCAGGGCCATCTTGACTTCGTCTTCCTTTACTTCAGTTTTAGTCAGGTTATTTGCTGTTTTAGCAGGAGACAATTCGTCACCATATTCTTTTTTCATTGTTGTCTTATCTTTTAACAGCTTCTCTAAATAAGATTCATCGTAAGCGGTAACATTGGATTTAGCTGCTGCCTTCTTCGGAGACTTTTTATAGGCAGTTTTAGCTGTTCCTCTGTAATTTCCTTTACGAGGAAAGTCTAAAACAATTTGCTTCCCCTTCAAAAGAACATTCACACCTGCTTCTTGTCCTCTAAGTGAGTAAGGAAGCATTGTTCTGATTCGTACATTTTGCTTATCAAACTGGTAAGCAAGTACTGTCGTATCGAATTGACCTTTTACTGAGATTTTCTTTTCGATCTTTGGCCAAACAAAGCTGTCTGGAACAGAAAGTTGAATCATATTGTCTTTTACCAATAATTCCGGAGTCTCACTTAGAGGTCCCTTAAGATTGATAACAAGTCTCCCTCTTTGCTCTTTCTTTGCTTCATAGGCGACAGAACGAACTTTTGATTTACCAAAGGCGGTAAAGCTAGAAAGAAGGGAAATGATTAATACTAATACTTGGCTCTTCATCGAACTCTCCGTAATTACTTAAGTGTTTCAATCCTTTCAATAGGACTAATAATATCCGTTAAACGAATTCCGAATTTCTCATTAACAACAACAACTTCCCCTTTCGCAACAAGCTTTCCATTAACAAGAATCTCAAGCGGTTCACCAGCTAGCTTATCTAGTTCTAAAACCGAACCCTGCCCTAGTTGAAGCAAGTCTTTAATAACAACACTTGTTCTACCGAGCTCAACTGTTACCTTTAGCGGGATGTCTAAAATAAAATCTAAGTTCTGAACCTTAAGCTTATTTAAGGCATCATCACCAGCTGCTACTTCATCTGCAAGTTTTTCAACCTGAACTGTATCTAAACCTTCAACGGCCGTTAGTCCTGGTTGTTCTTGTGGGTTTTCGTTGTTTTCTTCCATATTTGTCTCCTATAACTTCTTTATTAATCTACTTTTTTACTAACTTGAATGGCGCGATTTCCTTTATGAACACCAATTAGGCATTTCATTTTTTCTACACCCTCTACTGTAAGACTTACTTCTCCAGAAGCTTCTTGATTAAGAGGAATAATATCTCCCTTTTCAAGAGTAACGAGATCACCAACTGTCATCTCAGCTTCTCCAAGTTTTACAACTATGGTTGAAACCACATCTTTAATATGCTCATTCATTGACTGAGTCCAAATTGAATCAGCCATTTCATTATCTGTTTGAAATGATGAACTTAGTTTTTGCTTAATTGGTTCGATCGTTGAATAAGGAATAACGATCATGATTGTTCCAGAAGCTGATTCAAATTCGACTTCTAGGGTCGTTGCGATAATTACGTCCGAAGGAGGAACAACACCAACAAATTGCGGGTTAATCTCCGTTCTTAAGTACTGAGCATCAATTCTATGTACTGGCGCCCATGCTTCTTCTAGGTCATTAATCGCCATATCCATAACTTTCTTCATGAAAGCTAGTTCAATTGAAGTAAATTCTTTTCCTTCGATTTTTGTGAATGGTCTATCTGTACCACCAAAATATGAATCGATAATCGCGTAAGCTAACTTAGATTCGAAAACAAGAAGAGCTGGTCCTCTTAGTTCATTGAATCTCATGATACACATGCAAGATGGTATCGGTAGCGTGTTAACGAATTCACCAAACTTTAGAAGATCGGTAGAGATCATTGAGATAGTTGAAATTTTTCTTAATGAGTTAGAAAGAGATACTCTAAAGGATCTAATGAATCTTTCATAAATGATTTCAAGAATAGGCATTCGCCCACGGATAACTCTATCTTGGTTGGTCAGGTCGTAGGACTGGATATTCTCATCAATATCTTCTTCTACGCCAAAATCCCCACCACCATCACCGAGTAGGTCATCTCCAGCATCATCATTAACAGCATTTAAGAGCGCATCAACTTCGTCTTGACTTAAAACCTGTGCCATAACATCCCCTCCTGGGATCTTTAGGCCGATCCTTCCTGGACCGGTAACTTAATAAAAAGTGGGTTTAGTTAATTTGAAAACCCACGTAAAAAATATCTATTATGTGACCATCAACTAAAAATGAATTGATCGCCGACTTTAACTCCTCTTTTAAAAAGTTCTTCCCTTCAAGCTTTAGTAAATCTTCTGGTCGCTTGGAGTTAAGAGTACTAATGATGGTGTCGCGAATTTGTGGCTTACGTGCCTTAAACTCTTCTTCATTAGATTGCTTTGAAAATTTTAGAACCGCTGTTAAGCGAACAAAGCGACGTGGTCCGTCTCCTTGAGCTAAGTTTGCAGTAAAGCCTTCTAGTGGAAAAAGAATTCCATCTTCTTCAACTGCTTCACCTGTTTCTTCTTTTGCTTCAGAGTCATCTAGCTTCTTCATTTCTGCTGAAACAACATCTTGAACAGAAGGCTCAGTCGAAATTTTTTGATGCATTTGATATTGAAAGAAAGCTACACCAAGCATCGCGACAGTGTTTATTAAAACAAGCACTGTTAAGAGTGGGTTCTTTCCTGAAGCAGGTGCAGAAGGCTTAGCACCACCGCCACCATCTAAATCTTGTAGTTCTTCGTCTGCCATTACATTCCATCCATGGACGAGAGGAAATTATTTCACCTCTCTATGTCAAAAATTATACGCATGTGCGGGAAAAATCTCAAGATGGGGGCAAAATTGATGGTAATTTCTACCATTTAAGTCAATTCTTGCCGGCAAAATTTGCCCTGGGGTCACAAATCTGACGAATACTTGAGTATCTAGGTACAAAAAAGGCCTCAAAAAGAGGCCCTTTAACAACCAAAAATTGATGGTTGGTTCTTACATCATTTCTTTCCAAGCTTTTCCTGGACGGAACTTTGGAAGAGTCTTAGCTTTAATTTTGATTCTTTCACCAGTTGAAGGATTAACTCCAATTCTAGCGGCACGACGTGCTTTTGAAAAAGTACCAAAACCAATTAGAGAAACATCTTCTCCACGCTTAACTGATTTTCTGATTACATCGAGCATAGTTGCTACAAAATGGTCTGCTTCTTTTTTAGTCATGTGAGTAAGGTCTTGGTCTTCTAAGATTGCCTCTACTAATTCTTTTCTGTTCATTCCAACTCCTTCTGGATCGTGTGTTTGTGTGTAGTTATTAGAATAATAAAATGGTCACTTATTTTGGCCGCTATGACAATAGTCATTAAGAATTATTTTGATGATTTTTATTTGTGGAAAACTATCCCTCGCCTTTACTGAAGGCGCTCTTGCCAAGTGTAAATTTCCTCTTCAAGTGCAATCTCAATTGCTCTTTTCATCGAATCAGAGTTCACTTCTTCCTCTAGGGCCATGCGTATAAAGAGTGTGGATAAGTTTTGATAGAAGGCTTCAAGCCCTAAGTCTTTAGTGCTGAACTGAATATTGTCTAAAATTAAATGTAGATGATGATCAACCTGCACCAAGTCCTGAACAAGTTCTTTTAGATTTTCTATCTCCAAAAGGGCTTTAAACTCAAAGGAGAGGGCTTTAAAAAGTTTTTGCTCTGAAAAGTTATCCCAACCATTCTTTGAATACTCATCTATGATTGTCGCAAGGCCGTATTCTTGATCAAGGTCAGAACTGATTCCTGAATGAATCGGATTCGTTTTTTGCTTTAAACCGAGATTCGAGTAAGTCGTGTCTTCCATAACAAAATCCTTTCTTCTATTTTTCCACAGAATCTCTAAAAATCAAAATTTATTGAGGCTTAAATTGATGCGGGGCCGTAGATTATAAAAAACCACGGCCCCGCGTTAGATTATTTCTAAATTTTAAATTAAAACTTAACTTTACCTTTAGCCTTAAGTTTATCCACTATTCCGTAAAAATAGCTGGCTGGGTAAGCTCCCTTTACCGGAATACCATTTAACAAGAAACCAGGTGTACCTTGCATACCAAAGCTGGCAGCTTCTTTCATGTCTTCCTGAATTCTTTTCTTAACGGCTTCAGAGTTCACATCTTTAGCAAGTCTTTTCATATCAGCACCTACTTCTTTAGCAAGTTTCTTTACGAATGGTTCACCAGACTTAAGTTTTCCCTGATTCTTAAATAACTCATCATGAAACTTCCAGGCCTTCTTTTCATCTTGAAGCCTAAGAGCTTCATGGTACTGAGAAGCAATCATGGCATTTCTATGGAAGCTAAGTGGAAGATGTTTATATACGAAACGAATATTATCTCCATATTTAGAGATGAGATCCATAACAGTATTAAAACCTCTCGAGCAGAATGGACATTCGTAATCTGAGTACTCAACGAGAGTCAGAGGAGCATTTTTATTTCCTCTAATCATTTCATCACTACGAATCTCAGGCTTTAGAGGATTATCAAAAGTTTCTTCTAGTTTCTTAGCTTCATCATCTTCTTGCTTCTTTTTAAGAACTGATTGAGCTTTGCCAATTGCTGTTCTCATAGCTTCTGCAAACTCAACTGGATTTTTTTCAATCGCAGATATTAAAAGCTTTGGGTCTTCTTCTAGTGCTTTTTTAACTTGGTCTTTAATCTGTTGTTCAGATGTACATCCAATAGCTAGGATTCCTACAACAAGCAAAGTAAAAACCGTTTTCATTTTTTTCATAAATTAAGTCCTCTCACATAAGTTAATGTGTTCTATCATAAGCCTGATTCGGATTCTTGGCCATTAAGTCTGAGTCAAATTTAGGTCAACTACGTCAATTCTTTCTGCATAAGGTCTAGATAACGGTTTAATTTTCGGCAATGGGTTCGAAGATAGTAATAACCGATAAGATGTACCCGAGAACTGTAGTTGCCTTTTAGAAAGGCACGCATTGTGGCAAATATTCCAAAAGCTGGACCGCAAACCTTGTAGTAGAGATGTCTCGCAAGAGCTACGTATAATAAGATATGACCGAACATCACGACCTGCAGAACATCCTGTAGAACTTCAGATTGTCGATTGAAAAAGTACGTCATCATTTCACTAGACTTAAGTGTTTCACCGGCAAGATTGATAATTTCTTGGTGCATATCAACCGTTGCAATATAAAGAGCCATATAAGCGCAAATAGAAACAATAAGTATATAAAGGAAGTACTGAAGAAAAAATGCCGTTTCCGAAACGGGCTGATGAATCCTTGTGTACTTGGCCGGAATATCCATTGGCTCAAGTTTTCGATTAGCTTTTTTTGTATTGTGAATATTTAAAAAGAATAGCTCTGAAAAAGTCGTAAGGAGTTTTAGATCAGTAAAGAAGTCCGGATCATAACTAGCGTCTTCCCCATTAACTACTTTTTCACAGTAATCACCAATAATTCTAAAAGGTCTTAAGAGTAAATCTGAAACATAAATTCCCGTAATGGCCACCACAGCAATAAAGCCAGCTATATAAGGAACAAGGTTTAAGGTTCTACCTACAATAAATTCATAGTAGACCCCTTTAAAACTTTGCCAGCCTTGATAACCATTGGCTTCAAAGAAGTAGAGGTTCATCTCTAAAAGAACGTATAAGAATCCGGCCATAATACAACCGGAGGCGATTGGAATTAGAGTCATCTTTAGAGTCGTCTTAAGTCTGAAGACTATCTCTTCATCCTTACTTACAACTTTATAGTAGCTTGAAAGCTTACTCATTAATGGGGATTTCATCCAAACGCTTTTCTGGCTCATGCCTTTGATTCCTTTTACTTAAAGTGTCTAAATTATAGCGCGATAAGCCATATACTTCTAACCATGCAAAATCGTTCAGTTTCTTATAGAAACCCTCCAGTTTTCGTCTAAGTTTTAGACATATGAAAAAAAGTTCAAACATGTCCTATTTTGAGTGACCTCGTAAGTCTCTGTAATTACTTATATATCTTCTCAGGGGTGGAGTCTGGGTTTTGGCACACCCCGTGCATTATAGCTTGTATAGACTTTTAAAAAACGAGGAGAGAGTCATGAAAACTATTAATTCATCATCCGTGAAATCTGCTGCTAAAACAGCATTCACACTAGGACTTGCTGCCATGATGTTAGTGTCATGTGGTAAATCAAAGAAAAAGGCTGACCCAAACACGGCCGTAACTAATCCATTTGGATTTAATAATCCAAATAACCCAAATCAAGGTGCATTCGTTAATCAACTGATGAGCCAGTACAACTGTAACCGTGTAAATAGATACCTTATGTATACAAACGGTCAGCTACAGGCAACAGGCGCACAAGGTGGAGCTTCGGTAGCATCTTATGTTGGAGTTGATCCAAGATCAGGTGATATTATCCAAATTGACGATTTTGGAAATGGATCTTTTCAGTACTCATTAAGTATCTGTAGCACTGGAGATCAGTACTACGACAATATTATTGTTAATCAACTACCACAAATTGCAGCTGAATTTACTGGTGACCAAAACACCAAAACTGCACAATGTCCGGTAGGTAGAATTAACTCTGGAGTTCTATACTTTGGAAACAGCCCAGGTGGTTATCCAATCGATATGATCTTCCAGCCAGCACAACAGTGTTTATAAAATAAGAATTACTACCAAAGATTGGTAGGAATACTCTCTCCCCTCTCCAAATAGGGTGTAGGATTAACGAAAGTGAAACTACGCCCTATTTTGAAAAGAGATGTGGGAGTAAAAATTAAAACAGTGGTGGCTTTTCTTTTTTAAGCACCTTCAAATATGCCATGATTCCTTTGGCCACATTATCTGCGTAATGATCCTGAAACTTCGACGACTTAATTCTTTTTAACTCTTTTGCATTTGATATAAAGCCAATTTCAAGTAGGACTGCCGGCCTCTTAGTAAGAGCCAGTACATAAAACAAACCAGGCTTTAATCCCCTATCTTTCATATTGTATTTTCGTTTTATTCCTCTTTGAAGTTTTTTATGGATGGCCTGACCTAGTAGCCTCGAGCTCTTAGTTGTTCTATCGACAATTAAGTCCGTCAGGATCTGATGGACAACCAGCTCCTCTCCTTTAAGGTTTCTATTTTCAATTGATTCGATCTTTTTAACCGCGGCATCTTTATGATGATCTAAGTAGTAAGTTTCAAAGCCATGAGCACCTTTTCTGGTACTGGCATTCACATGGATTGAAACAAAGATGTCAGCACTAAGCTTTTCAGCAATATCAGCTCTTTTTTCTAGTGCAAGGGTTTTATCATAAGTTCTAGTCAAGTAGACTCTGTGCTTTTTAGAAATTTTGCTAGCGATTTTTTTTGCTAACTCTAAGGCTAAATCTTTTTCAGAAATTTTCTCTTTACCAAGAACACCTTGGGCCCCTAGATCTTCACCGCCATGACCTGGATCCAGCAAAATCGTATAGGCCGATAATTGAAAGGGAATAAAAAAAAGAAGTAAAATTTTAAGCATTATTAATAAATTTTAACCAGTTTATGACCAGGAAAGTAATGTGCCAGAATTTTCTTAAAATCCCAACCGCGGTCCGCTAAATCAAGGGCTCCTAACTGGCACATGCCAACTCCATGTCCTAGCCCTTTGCCATAAACTCTAAAGTCTTTTCCTTTAGAAACCATTTTAAAATTATTCGAGGCTACGGTGAACCTTCCAAAATATCTTCGAACAAGAGGCTTTTTTAAGATTAAAACTTTACTTCCTAAATAGACTCTAAGGTTACCAGAACTGAACTTGTCCTTCGCCAATCGAATCTTTTTTCCAAGTAATGAGTTGTTAAACCTTACATGACCTTTTCTTTTTGCCCACTTTAAAAACTTAATCATACGAGCTTTAGTGATAGTTTCTTTCCAGTTCTTCTTTCCATGAGAGTCACAGTAGGGACACTTGACTCCCTTGTAACCTTCAACTCGGTTTGACCACACGGAAGATGGCCTTAAAGTCTTTCCGCCGCATTTAGCATGAAAGAAGGTTTCCGTTAGGTTCCCCTTTCCTTTTGTCACTAAAACATAGCCAGCAGTATCATTAGTAGCCACATCAGTATTTAAAGTTGTTGCAAAAAAATCACCAGCAACTTGATGTTTTTCACTGCTTTCTAAATCGTAGTAGGCCTGATGCCCAAGCTTTCTCGAGACCTGCTGAGTTGTTTGTTTATAAAAAGCATAAGTTCTCGCGGCTACGGCCTGTGCTTTAAGAGCTTCAACTGGCCAAGCCCCGTTCATCTCTTTTGATAGGAGTCCACTTATATAGGAATCCATATCAACTTCCTGAATAACATCACAAGACTCTTCACTTGGAGAAGTCACCACATGAAGTCTTCCTTGATACTTTGTTCTATCTAATGAAATCAATCCCGTTTGAGAAGAAACTGAAGCAAGTAGAATGGGTTTAGTTATCTTGCCTTTATTTTTTCGTGTAAAGCTCTTACAGTTGAATCTGATTCTCTTTCTTCCAGGAAATTTTTTATGATTATTATTTACATGAAGAGTTCTTTTTAAATCTGTTCCGGAAATTGTTACTTTTTTTAGTTTGTCACCAATTCTAACTTTAATCTTTGGTTTCGAAAGAGAGATATGACGATACTGAGAAGGCCTAAGTCCCGCAAAACTTGTTCCCCAAAAAAAGAGAACCGTAAATAAGATCATAAGCTTTGAAAACACCACTAACCGTCCTGTCAGTGTTAGACGAGTCTCCTAATGAGACCTCCTAAATTTTAGTACGAATTTTGGTCTGTATCAAGCTAGTCGAGAGGTATGCCCAGTTTATCCATGATCTTTTGTAAGTCGGCCCATGTAGATCTCTTCATATTTGGATTAATAAGAATCATTTCAGGGTTAAAGACTGGTACAACTTGAAAGCTTCTTACTTGATCATTTTTATAGGCTAAATCTTTATTGAAAAACTTACCATGAACCATACTAATTCTTTCCTGCTTACCAAGAACAAGGTTCGTAGCGATAGCTCCCATTGGAACGACAATCTCAACTTCAGTTTCAGCTAACTTATTTAGAATAAGCTCTCTTTTTCCTTCTTCGATAACCAAAGTTTCAAAATCTGATTCATCCATTTTCATGGCCTTAATCATTCGAGATAGGAGCTGTTCACTAGGAGCTTGGTTTCTATTTTCTACAGGCAATTCAAGAGCATCATTTGAATAGTTATAAACAAAGAGAACTTTTAATTTACCAGGCTTTTCACTGGCATCAATTGAAATAGATTCTTCCGTTTCTGCTGATTCAGCGATTTTAACTTCCCCACCAGGAAATTTTATTCCAGTACCACTTTCTTTTTCTTTTTGCTCTGCTAAGTTTTTTAAACCTTGAAGTACTGATTCTTTTTCTGATTTATCCGACTGTTCAGGTTGGGTTTGAACTGGTTTAGCTTCTAGAACGGGCTCTGCCGCTTTTTCACTCGATGCCTCTTCAACAATAGGAAAGGCTGGATTTGCTCCATCAGAATCTTTCCTAAGCCTTCTAAATGTATCTTCCCAGTCCATACTCTCTAAGCCATAAAGGGCAAGTTTAACCCACGGTAATTTTGACCCAACAGTCCCATTATTGGACAAGCTTGTAAAGAGCCTCGCGTATCACCCGAAAAAGACTATAGATATTAACGCTCAATGCACCCAAGGGGGGGTCATAATGCCTGCAGATTCTGACTACAAATTCGAGCACTTTGAAGAGTACTTTGGAGATATAGATCAAGTTAAAAAAATCATCGACGATTGTCCCACATGTGGCGGGAAACTTGTTCACTCTCATTTATCAGACTACAAAAATCTTATCGTTCAGGAGTCAGCTCGCTGTCCTGAGTGTGGTGCCGGAAATAAAAAACTCATTCACATAATAAATTAAAGATAGTTACTAAGCGTCCTCTTTTTTAAGTTCATTAAAGAGGACGTTAGCTATTTTTTCAGACACATCAAAGTAGTTCTTTAATTCATTTAAACTTAATTCACGTAATTCATCTTGAGACTTATCTAACTTTAAAAGAAGTTTTTCTTTTGTTTTTGGACCTATCCCTGGAAGTCCATCAAACCAAGTATTAAACGTTTTTTTACTCTCCCCTTTATGGTGAAGACGTCTAGAGAACCTATGAGCCTCATCTCTCATTTGAACGATAATCCTCATGAGCGGTGGATTCTTTGTTAGGATATAGGGATTACTTCTCCCAGGAATAATTAATCTTTCTTCAGTACCCTGAGCAGATTTTGCTTTTGCTATACCAGCGACAGGAATATCCGAATCAAATTCCTTTAAAACTTCTTGGAACATTGAAACTTGTCCCTTTCCTCCGTCGACAATAAAAACGTCAGGAAGATTTCCATTATCCATTCGCCTCGATAAAACTTCCTTCATCATAGCAAAATCATTATTCCCCTCAGGCAATTCTTCGAGTTTGTAATGGCGATATTCTTTTTTAAGAGGCTTTCCGTCTCTGAAAACAATTTGCGCCGCTGTAGGTGAGCTTCCTTGAAAGATGGCCACATCATAACATTCAAGAAGAACGGGTCTCTCTTTCATCGATAAAAGATCTTTAAGCTTATTAAGTCCGTTATAAATACTGTCTTGATTGGTCATTCGAACACGTTGATGTTCACTGGCCTGATCTTTAGCAAGTTTTGAAAGACCTAAGTATTTCTTTCCAGGAGCTTGAACTTTTGTATTAAACAAACTCCCTAGAGCATCCTCGAACAATTTATTTTTCTCCTTATCAAAAGGAGTCACAATATTATCTGGAAAACTATCATGAGAATTAGAATAGTACTGAAAGAAAAAGCCCATAAGCTCTTCCTCAATATCGTCTTGGCATTCAATCGTAGGGAAATGAAAGTTCTTATGACCCAGTAATATTCCATTTCTCACCATATAAATGGCGATATCAATTTCAATCTTACCAGGATGAAAGGCCAAGACATCAATATTAGCAGTGGGAGAATCAAGCTCGACGTTTTTCTGCTGAGAAAATTCTAAAAACTCTTCAAGAACAGAAGTATAGTCTCGAATTTGAGCAGCGTATTCAAATTCCTCTTTTTCAGAAGCCTTGAGCATCCTTTCTTTAAGAATCTTTAAACTCTTTTTTCCCTTACCTCTAAAAAAGTTAAGAGCGTCTTTTAAGTCTTGCTCATATCCAGCTTTATCCATGATTTCGACACATGGGGCACTACACTGCTTAATCTGATAAAGAAGGCAGGGCTCTTTTCGAGAATTGAATTCTCTTAGATTACAGTCCCTGAGTTGAAATGATTTTGTGATGATCCTAAGAACCTCAGAAATATTCGATCCCCATACAAAGGGACCAAAAACTTCTATTCCTTTTTTACGACTGACTCTTCTTTTGTATTCTAGCCTTGGGTAATCCTCATTATGATTTACCGTAACATAGGGATAAGACTTATCGTCTTTCATTAAGACGTTATATCGAGGTGAGTGTTTCTTAATTAGATTATTCTCAAGAACCAGAGCTTCCGCTTCAGTTTCCGTTAGAACAAATTCAAATTGACGAATATGAGTCACAAGGATTTCGGTCTTAGGGGATTTTACAGATTTGTTAAAATAAGTTGTAACTCTTGCTTTTAGGTCCTTGGCCTTTCCAACGTAAATAACCTGCCCGTTCTTTCTTTTCATCAGATAGCAACCAGGCTTTCTTGGAAGCGATTTTGCTTTTTCTAAAAGTTTTTCCTGAGTTGGTCCTGACATAAACTGAGTTTACCAAAAAAAAAAGGCTCCGTAAGGAGCCCTCTTATATTTAAAAATTTGTCTTTTGTTTATCTAAAACCGAATCCACCGCCAATTCCGAAGTGAAGTCCGATGTTTCCAGCTCCGTATGGTACACCACCATATCCGTAACCGGCTCCGCCGTTTCCGTAACCACCGTATCCGTAGCCACCGCCACCGCCATAGCCAGCAGCTCCGCCCATACCACCTTGGTAACTGGCGCCTGCTCTACCATAACTATCGTACATGGCCGCTTGCTGTCCTTGAAGAACTTGTCCACGACCTTGAAATCTTTGTTGCGCAATAGCGTCTGCTCTTCCGTAACCACCTTGGCCATAACCTCCGCCTGGGTAACCACCGAATCCACCTGGTCTGCCATATCCACCTGGAGCTCCTGGGTATCCGCCGCCATAACCACCATTACCGTAGCCACCGCCACCAAAGCCGCCATTACCGTAGCCACCGCCACCGTAACCTCCGCCTGGATAACCACCACCGAAGCCACCATTTCCGTAGCCACCGCCGCCGATATTAATACCGCCGCCAACTCCGCCGCCTGGGTAACCACCATAAGGAAAGCCACCAGTGTTTCCAAAATATCCGCCGCCTGGGTAACCAATACCACCGCCGACACCAATTCCGATTCCGCCATTAATCATACCTGGACCGCCCATTCCTCCGCCGATGTTAATTCCACCGCCAAAGCCTGGCATTCCAAATCCGCCGCCCATGTTTCCACCAAAGCCGCCACCTGGGTAACCACCCATTCCGCCGCCAAAGCCTCCGCCTGGACAAGGAGCTGCAACACACATCATGCCGCCTCCATAACCAGGGCCTCCGAAACCACCGCCGATATTAATACCACCGCCCATTCCGATTCCACCTGGGTAACCTCCGAAGCCACCACCTGGATAACCGCCGAAGCCGCCTCCATAACCAGGACCTCCGAAACCACCACCGATTCCAATTCCAGGAATACCGATGTTAATTCCACCGCCGATTCCGCCGCCCATTCCAGGCATACCAAATCCGCCGCCAAAGCCGCCACCAGGATAACCACCCATTCCGCCGCCGAAGCCGCCTCCTGGGTAACCACCATAGCCACCGCCTGGATATCCACCAAATCCGCCGCCAAAACCTGGTCCACCAAGTCCGCCGCCTATTCCAATATTAATTCCACCGCCAAAGCCAGGACCATACATGCCCCCGCCATAGCCAAGACCAGTTCCACCGCCGATTCCAAATCCACCGCCGTATGGTCCACCAAGGCCGCCGCCAATGCCGCCACCAAAGTAAGGTCCTTGCATTCCACCAATAAATCCTGGTGAATAACCTGCACTCATATAAGGATTACCAAAACCACCAAATCCATTTCCGGCCATTCCGCCGAATCCAGCAAAGCTTCCCATGCCGGCACCATTACAGGTGTCGTTTAAACCTTGAGCTTGTTCTGGAAGGATGGGGTTTCCACCTCTAGTAATTGAATAATCTAAATAGCTATTGAAGCGGGTAGTACACTCCGTTTGTCCGCGCTCATAAGCACCGGCCCAAGCTTTTTGTCCTTTATACTGATATCTCGCGCCGACATATGCAGCTCCAAAGAAAGCAAGAGGTCCCATGATCCCGGCAGCTAAACCTGCCCAGTCAGTTCCCTTTTCTTCTTGAAACAAACAATCCACGCAGTCGACACCAACACCACCACCTGCTCCTCCAGCAATCTCTGCTCGTAAGCAAGCACGATACTCAGTAGGGAATCGGTTTTGGTTAATACCGCTACAATCATCAAAGCGACCATCGGCTTGCACCTTTGGAACTTGGATTGCTGCTAAAAGGAAGACCGCGCTATACGCTACTGTCTTTGTGTTCCTTAACCAGTTCATTAAATTCATGACTGTTCTCCAATATCTATCAACGACTTACTCTCACTACCTATGCGTTGTAGGTTCTATATCACTCGTCATTTCGGTACATTTCTGAACAAACTTTAACGGGAATTCAATAAAGTCCATAACCCACTGATATTATTTAGATAAATGGCAGCTTTTTCCTTCAAAAAGGTAACCGCTACCTATACATTAGAAGCATGGGTGAGCTCTTTGAGTGGCTCGTCATTATAGGACTTCTTTTTTTAGGGGCCTATACGATGTACGCCATAAAAAATGAAAAGAACGATTATTTAAAAACGGCTGTTCCGTTTGACTTTAATGGTCTGCGATTTCAATTGCCCCGATGGTGGACTAAAACTACTGATGAAAAAAGTCTCGTAAGCTTTGAAAGAAAAGATACGAGATATGATTGGATCGCAAGTTTTACTACCTTCATAGACGATTCAAAAACTCCTCTTGAGACTCTCTTTAAAAGCAGGATTAAAGAATTAAATCTTATTTTTGATCCTGATTCCTGAGTTATTTATAACCCTACTGACTTTCATAAAAATAAATATGTTCAGGAAGGACTGCTTGAAATTGTTCGCATTGAAGGTACGGCCACGGAAAATGAAATCGAAAGAGTTTATTTTGACGGCGTACTTATAAGAAATAAAAAAACTTATGAGTGCTTTTTTTGCACTAGTCGCAGTAGCGTATTAAATGGGGCGATTGAAGGACCATTTTTTGAAGAAGCGATAATAAACTTTGAGGTTCTAGAAAACTAGAACCCCTTATTCATTCAGTAAAAAACTAAAACTAGTCTCTTACTTCACGCTTTGGATTAAATGATCTGATCACTGAAACTAAGAATGTTACAAGCTCTTCATCTGTACCAAACACATCTTCAATATGTTCAGAATCCAAAAGAAACTTAGTCATTCTATGAGCGATTTGGTGAAGTGATTCTACAAGGTAAAGACCACCAATGTTTTCTCCACTGAAACCTTTGATGATTTCTTTTCTAGCGTGGTTGAACATTTCTGATTCAGTTACGTCTTCTGGAAGGTTATCAACTCCCATCTTATCTTCAACTTCTTCGATAGCTTGATCGCGAATATCTTCGTCTGTTGAAAAGCAAACACCAAATTCTGTAGCCATAGCTTCAATCAACACTTCACGAGTTGATATTTCAAAATCAATCATTCCTTTCTCTTTAAGGTGATCGATTGTGTATAGTGCGAGGGCTTTGAGTGTCTCAAAATCCGTTTTCATTAGGTAAACCCCTATTCAATGCGAGGCGCATATTAAAATTCTCTTATAGTCTATATCAAACCTCGGGCATACCACAAGCAACTTCTTAATTTCTTAGGAGTTTATTAAAGACTACCTGCGTTTTATTAGACGCAGAATAGGATTTAATTCTCCAAAAAGGGCCATGACTAAAAAATAAGTTGCTGCACCTGCTAAGCCGGTTAAGCAAAAATATGTAATTTTAGTAGAAAAAGCTCCAGTGGTTAGAGGCAGAATAGAAACCAGATATGAAGAAACTAAATAACACAATGCTCCTCCGACAATTGTTTTCCCCACTCTCATATTAAAAAAGAAACTTCCGGGCAGCTCTAAGTATTTACGAAGAAAAATCGATTGGGCGGTGGAGTTTAAGAACATCGACACGCTAGTTCCAAGGGCTAAAACTTTAAAACCGTAAATAGGCACTAAGCTCACACAAAAAACGATATTAAAGATTATCGATCCCACCGAAATAAAAACAGGAATCTTGGGTCTATCTAAAGTAAAAAAAGTTGGGGCAAAGATTTTATAAAGACCATAAAAAGGAAGGCCAAACAAATAATACTTTAAGGCAATTCCCGTCATGGCCGAATCGGTGGCATCAAAGGCCCCTCTTTCAAAAACAAGATGAACCGTCGGCTCCCCCATAGCAAATAAAAGAGCAAAGGCCGGAGCTATCACAAGAAAAGATAAAAAATAACTCGTCGATAAAAGATTAACAGCTCTTTCTTTTTCCCCAGATTTCCAGGCGTCACTAAAGTGAACCAGGTTTGATCCGGCAATAGAAACAGAGAGAATCCCCACAGGAAATTGAAATAATCTAAAAGCATAGGTAAGCCATGAAACGGCACCTATAACTGTTCCTGTCGCAAGAATTGTATTGATTAAAACATTGATTTGAGTGGCC
>JAIBDQ010000178.1 GCA_024686135.1 Halobacteriovorax sp.
ATAGTAATATTGTACCGCAAAGGAGCGCCTAACAGATTAATTTTTCGTCTGGAAAGAATTTCCTAGAATTTTAATAGAGTAATTGAGTATGAGGTAGGGGCAGTACTGAAAAAAAATCTGCCCCTATTATTTAGTTGAGATTAGCCTAATTCTTCAACTAACTTTTTGATCTCTTCTTTGCTTGAAACGCCAACTAATGTTTTAGCGATTTCACCATCTTTAAAAAAGATCATCGTTGGAATTCCACGAATTCCATATTTTTGAGCGATATCTCCATTGTCATCAACATTGATTTTTACAATATTAACGGCTTCAGACTCACCAGCAACTTCGTCTAATATTGGAGCGAGCTGACGACATGGTCCACACCACTCTGCCCAGAAATCAACAAGAACAAGCTTGTCAGATTTAAGTACATCTTGATCGAAATTACTTTGGTCAACTTTTCCTACTGCACCCATATTTTCTCCTTAACTTAAATACAGAATTAAATATGTAACTCATTGCCAACTTTATGTACACAGTAAGGATACTTGACAATGACGCTGTGAGTTTTTCGCAGGATGGAAAAATTATCCTTGTGTTCTATAAAAATTCAATGAGATACAATCGAAATAAACCAAAGACGTGAGTCGGAGAATAAATGAGTAATCGAAAATATCTTTTAAAAAGATCAATTAACGCTGCTAGATTAAGCAGGTTAATGGCGAAAGGTATCGATCTCTTTATAGTCCTTTTACTTTCAGTGTTTTTTTACCCACTGGGACTAATGCTTTCAGCTGCCTATATGGGCATCGCGGATTCATTACAAAATGGGCAGTCTGTCGGGAAAAAGTTTATGGGCTTTGCTGTAATCTCTCTAGAAGATGGAAAGCCATGTACTCTTAAGCAGTCCGTCATCAGAAACTTACCTATATTGATTCCACTTATTTTTGCGGTTGTACCGATTTGGGGTTGGATCTTTTCTTTTATCGTCGGAATTCCACTACTGATTTTAGAAGTTTACCTTCTTTATAAGTTAGATAGTGGTCATCGTTTAGGCGATGTCATGGCCGATACTTCCGTTATGGCAAATGATGGAAGCCATGTGGCAATTAAGAACCGAAAGTCATCCTGGTTTGAGAGCACTGGTAGTCAAGCTAGTCACTAAAATGATAGCTTAGTCCAAATTTTTCTCACCAGAGGTCTCAATGAAAAAACGTCTCATTATTGTAGATGTAAGTAATTTTATATTTAGAGCTTTTTACGCCATTCGTACTTTGCATTCACCTGATGGAACTCCGATCAATGCCGTTCATGGGGTTTTAAGTATGCTGATGAAGTTGTTTTCTTCATATAGACCAACACATGTTTTAGTTGCGAAAGATACATCTGGTGGTTCATTTAGAAATGAAATTTACGATGAATATAAGGCCCATAGACCTCCACCACCAGAAGACTTAATCCCTCAATTTGCATTGATTCAAACATTGATTGAAAAGTTAGACCTCTCTTGGATTGAAAATGAGAAGTACGAAGCGGATGATATCATGGGAGCTGCGGCGACACAGTGGAAAGATCATTTTGATGAAGTCTTGATTGCTTCTGGTGATAAAGATTTAATGCAATTTGTAGGAGATAACGTTTTCATTTTAGATACGATGAAAGACGTAAAGTATGATCGCCAAGGAGTCTTTGATAAAATGGGTGTTTGGCCCGAGCAGATCGTGGACTATCTTTCGATCGTAGGGGATTCATCCGATAATATTCCAGGGATGAAAGGTATCGGAGCGAAAGGTGCAGCTAAGCTTTTAGAGGAACATAAAACTTTGGAAGCCTGCATTGAGGCAAAAGACACTTTTAAAGGTAAGAAACTAACAAACGCATTTGAAAACCATGTTGAAGACGCACTTCTATCAAAGTCACTAACAAAAATCGTTACGGATTTTGATTTAGGAAAAGATCCAAACTCAACAGAGTTTAGTTTTTATCCTACGGACGAGTTAATCGGTTGGCTTAAAGATCTTGGTTTTAAAACGGCGATAAAGAAATTAGAAGATATTAGAAAAGGCGTTGAGGAAGCTCGGATGACTGATAAGGCTCAAGAGTGGGCCGGTTATAAAGAGCAATCAAAGCAAAGTGAAATTGAGACCGTCGAAATTAATAGCTCGAACTTTAAAGAATTAATTGCGCAAATTGAAGCAGCAACGGCGATTGCTTTTCATACGGAATACGATAGTGAAGACTTTTTAGAAAAGAAACTTTTGGCCATTGGGGTTTCAGTAGAAGCTGATAAGGCTTTTTATGTACCAACTTCTGGATTAAAGAAGTCAGAGCTGAATGATCTTTTTAATGTGACTTTTTTAAGTGAAACAGCGGAAATATGCTCTGAGCATGTTAAGAAAGATCTCTCCTTCTGCTTGAGAGAGGGAATTGAATACCGCGCACCCCATTTTGACGTAGTTCAAGCTCACTATGTTTTAGATGCAGGGTCAAATCATAAATTCTTAAATATCGTAAAAGAATATCTGGACTACGAACTTACTGAGTTAAGTAAGAAAGAACCTTATATAACAGAACTTGAATCTGATGAGGCCAGAAAAATTGTTGGTGAAAGATCTTCAAGTATTCTTGCTCTATCTAAGGTTTTTAAAGAAGAATTAAAAGCTAAAGAACTTGAAGAAATTTATTATGATATGGATGATAAAGTTTTTGATGTTCTAAATAGAATGGAATACGAAGGGATTAATATCAATCAAGAATTCTTTGCTGAAATGGAAGAAGATTTGGCAAAGAAACTGGTTCAAATAGAAGAAGAAATCTCAACCTTTTGCGACGGTGAGCCTGTCAATTTAAATTCTCCTAAACAAGTCGGAGCACTTTTATTTGAAAAACTAGAATTACCTGTGGTTAAAAAAACTAAGACTGGATATTCAACTGATGCTGAAGTTTTAGATGAGTTAGTATCAAAAGACTTGAGCCCTGTTCCAGCGTTGATTTTAAAGTACCGCGAGCTTAGTAAACTTCAGTCTACATACGTAAAAGCACTTCCTCTTTTGATTCATCCGAAAACCGGAAGATTACATACTACTTTTGATCAGCATGTCGCCGCTACTGGTAGACTGGCCTCAAATCATCCGAATTTACAAAATATACCAATAAGAACCGAAATGGGTCGAAGAATCAGGAAGGGGTTTATCGCTTCTCCCGGTAATGTCTTAATGGCCTGTGATTATTCTCAAGTTGAATTGAGACTACTTGCTCATTTCTCTGAAGATGAAACTATGGTGGAAGCATTTAACAGTGGTGCAGATATTCATAGTCAAACTGCTTCTGAAGTTATGAACATTCCTCTCGAAGAAGTAACTTCTGATGAAAGATCTAAAGCTAAGGCCGTTAACTTTGGTCTAATGTATGGTCAATCGAGTTTTGGATTAGCGAAGGCTCTAAGGATTAGTAGAAGGGATGCCAAAGATTATATAACGAATTATTTTCAAAAGTTCTCTAGCGTAAAAGCTTATTTAGATTCACTGAAAGAGTTATGCGAAGAAACTGGATACGCAATTACTATGAATGGCCGGAAAAGATTTTTGCCGGATATTCATTCTAAAAATAGAACTGTTAAAGCTATGGCCGAAAGAATGGCCGTAAATTCTCCGATTCAGGGTACGGCAGCAGATATATTAAAAATGGCCATGCTTGAAATTGATTCAAAGATGAAAGAACAAAAACTGAAGTCAAAAATGCTTCTTCAGGTACACGATGAACTTATTTTCGAAGTGCCAGAGGACGAACTGGCGGCTATGAAAAAGCTTGTCGTTCATGAAATGGAGAATATTGTTAAACTAAAAGTACCTCTTAAAGTAGACATGGGAATTGGCGTAAACTGGTTTGACCTTAAATAATTAGGCTTTATTTTTCGATTCGTTTCCATCGTCATCTTCACTGGTGACATGGTATCCGAATTTTGAAGCGATATTTTCAGCTGTTATGATTCCGATAATCTCTTTTTTATTTACTCTGCTTACTACTGGAAGCCGACTAACATGAAATCTTCTTAGCTTATCGAAGGCCACAAGTAACGATTGATCAGGATATACAGAAATGATCTTTCTTTCTGCAATGACAAAGATTTCTTTATCGTTCTCACCTTTTTGAACAGCGGTTGCAATATCATTATTTGAAATCATACCGACAAGGTCGCCGTTCTTAACTACAGGGAATCCAGAAATATTTAAATCTTTGGTCTTATCAAAAGCATCTTGAGCTGTCAGGTTTGCCTCTAGTTTAAAGACGTCCGTTACCATGGCATCTTCAATATGAAGTGTATCGAGGACTTCATTGTCCTCATGTGATGGAAGATGAATACCATCTTGTTCAGAAATCATTTCGTAAACAGAACCCTTTTGAATATTTAAGCTAATTATATAAGCAGCACCATTAGCAATCATTAGAGGTAATATAATATTATAATTTCTTGTGAGTTCAAAAACGATAAGAACTGAGGTCATTGGGGCCCTAATAACCGCTGCAAAGTAAGCTCCCATTCCAACTAGGGCAAAAGCCCCCGAGTTCATTATAAGTTCTGGGAATAAATTTTCTCCAAGCGCACCGACAAGACTTCCTAGGGTAGCACCCATAAATAATGTGGGCATAAAAAGTCCACCACTTACATTGGAACCATAGCAAAGCGAAGTGGCTAAGAATTTTAACGAAAATATTGTAAGAAGAACTCGCCAATCCAATATTAATGATAGGAGGGCTTCTTCAATCGTACTGTGTCCTGATCCAAGGACACGGTAATCAACATGTGACAGAGCTGCAACAATGAGAAAGGTCACCATGATATTTGTTAAACGATGACCTAAAAGAACTTTTAGATTGTATTTTCTAACTGTTAAAACTGACTTAACCCATAATGGTCCAGCTAGGGCTGCACAAACCCCTATGGCGAGATAAAAAAATAGTTCTCCAGGACTATTCAACTTGTAGTTGAGTTCGACGAATTGATGCTCGTTACCTGTTAAAACTATTCCGGTTACTGAAGCAACAACGGCAGCAATAATTATTGAGCCAAGCATCTTGGCATTTAAGTCTCCAAGAACTTCTTCCAAAGTAAATACAACGGCAGAAATAGGAGTATTAAATGCAGCGGCGATACCACCAGCTGCCCCAACGGCCACAAGAGCTTTGACTTTATTTTTAGATAGATGGAAGTAATTTCCAAGAGCAGAGCCAAAGCCACTGGCAATGGCCACGGTTGGACCTTCTCGTCCTAAAGAAAATCCTGATGATAAACTAAGGAGAGTTGTAAAAAATTTTGCGATCGTCGAACCAATCTTTATTTTCCCGTGATAAACAGCAAGAGCAACTCGAACTCTTGGTATTCCGGATCCGGCGGTTGAAGGGAATTTTCTCGTCGTTAGCCAGCCGCTTATGAAGATGGCCGTTCCGGCCCAAAGTGTTGTTCTTAGTGTGAAAGGCTCATTGGTTTTAAAGAAGTCAGTCAGGAAATGGACCCCCTTATTGAGGCTTACCGCGACGACCCCAGCGATAACACCGGTTAGGATAGTGAGTATGAAGTAAGTCCGTTCTTCAGTGACCTGATCTTTAAAGATTGCCCTGAATAGAGAGGACTTAAGGAAATCTTTGAAAGTATTTTTTATGCGCTGCAATTTAGAGTCCTAGATATACTTCGAAATTACAGCAAGTTACTAGTCTAGGGCAAGGGGATAAGTCTTTCCCTTGATATTTGTTTCTAGGCCGCCCTTGACACTCGTTTAAGCGATACTACATTGTCACAGACAATTGAATTTAATGTTTATGAACTATCGCAGCATTTCTGCTTTAAACGGAGGAAATATGGAAGTAAGACCATTACAAGATCGTGTTCTCGTTGAAAGACTTGAAGAAGAAAAAAAGACAGCTGGTGGAATTATCATTCCTGATAACAACACAGAAAAGCCGGCCCAAGGGAAAGTTATCTCTGTTGGACCAGGTTATCTAAAAGAAGACGGATCATTTCGTGCATTAGAAGTTAAGCCCGGAGACACAGTTCTTTTTGGAAAATATGCTGGTACAGAAGTAAAAGTAGAAAGCAATGACTATCTCATTATGAAAGAAAGTGATGTTTTTGGAATTATTCAGTAGTAGTAAATTCGCGAGAATTTGCCTTGAAAACTTTTTAATAAAAAATAGGAGAATATAATGGCTAAAGAATTAAAGTATTCAGATGACGCTCGTCATTTAATCTTAGACGGAGTTAATGCTCTGGCTAACGCAGTTAAAGTAACTCTTGGACCAAAAGGTCGTAACGTAGTAATCCAAAAATCTTTTGGTGCTCCACATATCACTAAAGACGGTGTTTCTGTTGCTAGAGAAATTGAACTTGAAAACAA
>JAIBDQ010000235.1 GCA_024686135.1 Halobacteriovorax sp.
GATACAAGGACCGGAATTCAAAAAATGATTAATTGGGTGGAAACATTATGAAAGTTTTAATTTTAGCAGGTGGTTACGGAACCAGAATTAGTGAAGAGACGGGAATTCGACCTAAGCCAATGGTCGAGATTGGTAGTAAACCAATTCTTTGGCATGTTATGAAAGGATATGCGGAACATGGCTTTACTGAGTTCGTTATTTTATGTGGATATAAAGGGCATATGATTAACGAATACTTTGCAAATTATTTCGTACGTCAAAGCTCAATGACTTTTGACCTGGCCAACAACACTATGGAAACAGTTCAGTCGAATGTAGAGCCTTGGAAAGTTACTTGCCTTGATACTGGAGATGGAACACTTACAGGTGGTAGGATCAAAAGAGCTCAAGAACTTATCGGTGATGAGCCATTCATGCTTACTTATGGAGATGGTGTTTCTAATCTTAATGTTAAAGAACTAGTTGAAAGCCATAAAAATAGTGGAAGAAAAATAACCATGAGTGCTGTTCAGCCAGCTGGGCGATTTGGTGCACTTGAATTTGATGATAATGATCAGATCACGGCCTTTAAGGAAAAACCACAAGGTGAAGTTGGCTGGATTAATGGTGGATTCTTTGTATGTGAGCCAAGCGTTTTTGATTATATCAAAGATGGGGATAGCACGATCTTTGAAAGAGCACCTCTAGAAGCATTGGCCAGCGAAAATCAGATGAATTGTTATAAGCATAAAGGCTTTTGGAAATGTATGGATACTCTAGCTGATAAACAATCACTAGAAAAAATGTGGGATAGTGGAGAAGCTAAGTGGAAAACCTGGTAAGCGAAAAGTTATTTTCAGGCGTATATGAAGGGAAAAAGATCTTTCTAACCGGTCATACTGGTTTTAAAGGATCGTGGATGATGGCCTGGCTTGAGGCCATGGGAGCAGAGGTTTGTGGATATTCTCTAGAACCGCCAACAGACCCTAACCATCTCGAACTGCTTAACTTAAAAGGAAAATCCGTCATTGGTGATATCAGAAATCGTGAGCTCTTAGAAAAGACGATGATAGATTTTAATCCTGAGATCATTTTTCATTTGGCGGCTCAGCCGTTAGTTCGATTATCTTATGATGAGCCTCATGAAACCTATGAAACAAATGTGATGGGGTCACTTAATGTTTATGAAGCGGCCAGAAAGACCTCAACTGTAAGAACTATTGTTACCATTACGACAGATAAAGTTTACGAAAATAATGAATGGGTTTGGGGATATAGAGAGTCAGATCGTCTCGGCGGAAAGGACCCCTATAGTGCTTCCAAAGCGGCAATGGAAATTATGACTTCCTCATACCGCAATTCTTTTTTCAATATGGACAAGTACGGTAAAGACCACCAAGTATTAATGGGGGTTGTTAGAGCTGGAAACGTTATTGGCGGAGGAGATTGGGCCAAAGATCGCCTAATACCAGATATTATAAAAGCTTCGCTTGAAGGTAACCCTGTAAGCATCAGAAGCCCAAAGTCTGTAAGACCATGGCAACATGTACTTGAGCCTCTTTCCGGATACCTTTACTTAGGTCAAAGGCTAATTGAAGGTAAAAAAGAATTTGCACAGGCCTACAATTTTGGACCTCTTGTTCAAGAAGAATTAACGGTGCAACAAGTCCTAGAAGAGCTTAAAGAGAACTGGGATAAAATTGATTATAAAATTGAAGTCCCAAAAGATATGCCTCATGAAGCGGGGTTATTAAAACTTGATTGTACTAAAGCAAGCGTCGAGCTAGATTGGTCTCCTGTTTGGACAACTTCAGAGTGCTTAGCTAAAACAATTAATTGGTACAAAGCCTACAACGAATCTAATTCTGTTATGACTTCAGAGGATTTAAAAGTTTATATTTCAAATGCCAGAGAAAGAAATAAGTCCTGGGCCTAAAAAGATACTTCTCTCCGGCGGAACAGGCTTCTTAGGAAGTCATCTGGCGAGAAGGTTAGTTAATGAAGGTCATGACGTAACCATTTTAAAACGATCATTTTCAAACTTAAATCGATTAGAGGGTTTAGAGGATAAACTTCGCCTTGTTAATATTGACCAGTTTGAAGGTGGAGAGTTTAACCTTTTTATTAATGCAGCTTCCGTTTATGGCAGGAGTGGTGAGTCCGAAAAGGAAATGCTACAGGCAAATGTAGAATTTCCCTTAGAGATTATTAGAAAGATTGAAAAGAGTTCACCACAGGTCATAAATATTAATACGAGCCTTCCTGCTTCAATGAATCTTTATGCAGAATCGAAGCATTTGTTTATAGAAAAGCTAAGAGAAGAGTTCTCAACTTTAATCTGTACAAACCTCTTGGTAGAACAATTTTATGGTCCTAAAGATGGAACATTTATTTCATTCCTTGTGAATAATTTAAAATCAGACTTGAAGGAAATTAAACTAACTCTAGGTGAGCAAAAAAGGGATTTTATCTATTTTGAAGATGTTATAGAGGCTATTTTAGAAGTTTCTAAACATGAGGTAAATGGGGATCTCCAGGTCGGTACTGGATATGGAGTTCTTATTAAAGATGTCGTTAAAAAAGTTGCGAACGAGATGAAGGAAGATATAAATCGCATTCAGTTTGGTGGCCTAGAATATCGTGACAATGAAGTCATGAGCTCAATTGCAGATATAACCTCAATTAAAGAACTTGGCTGGGAACCTAAAGTTTTTATCGATGAAGGTATTAAGAAAGTCGTTGGGAATTGGTAAGCTTATGAAGTTTTTGCTCGATAAAAAAATTGGTCTACTTTTTGTACTGCTCTTAATTATTTCTTGGCTATATCCCACTTATTTTATTTCAGATGACTGGGAGCATTTAGATTCTATATATAAAAATGGCTCAAATACTTATATAAAATTTTGGATTTATAGAATCCCATCTTTATATTTTTCTCACACTACATTATTTCCGTTATTTCAAAATGAATACTTCATGCTGGCCAACTTAATATGCTGGTTTTTCTTCTTTTTAGGGACTCTTTACGCACTTGAAACCTTTAATATATTAGAAAAAATTAAGAGAGAGTCTTCTTGGTTCTTTCTTGGGTTTTTTCTGATGCTTAGCTTTAACCATACAAATTTTGAGTTTATTTTTTGGCCTAGCTTCATGGTTAACTTCCCTGGCTATTTCTTAGTAATACTCGGAGTTTACTTAACAA
>JAIBDQ010000197.1 GCA_024686135.1 Halobacteriovorax sp.
GGTCCATTCCGAACAATTCAACCTTTACTGTACTCATTTGACCTCCTGTCATATCCGTCTCTCATCCTGAGAGTTATACCTAAAGGGTTCTTTCTTTTATTTTTAAAAGCGAAAGCTCGCTTTTTGCCATCTCTTTAACGTAATCAGAAATCGACTTGTCATCCACGATCTTAGTCAGAATTTCTTTTCCTTCATCTATTTTCTCATTCTTCAAAAGGGAAACTGCTAGTAAATAACTAAGTCTTCCCTTGTAAGTTGATTTCTCAAATTCTTTAAAAAATCTCTTAATTCTTCCTTCTAGGATAATAAAAGACTCTTTTGATTTTTGACCTGCTAACAACTCGATATTGAGATAAGCAATCCTTTCTCTAATCTCAAACATATAACGATTCTTAGGGTTGTAATACTCAGTATCATTTAGAACTGCTTCAGAAACTTTTTTAAACTTCTCAATTTCACCTGTTTGATATAGTGAGTCCGTATAGGCCCTCATCATTTCTGCAACTTCATATGGATCGAAAATTGATTTACCTTTTTCTCTAGTTAGAAAGGTTTCAATATGAACAGGAGCCGCTTTATAGTCTTTTTGATAAAAGGCGATAATCCCTTTATAGTAATTTGTTTTATTGTATCCCTTCATTAGGCTTGAGAATTGTTTAAGGTTTTTCTTCGCCAATGACCAATTCTTTAAGTTGATATTCTTTATAAGCTCCATCTCTTTTAGAAGAGCAAGTCCCCAGACTTTAATATCTCTTTCGTACCATATGGGAAAAGTCTTAGCCGGAGTACGACTTAGTTTTTTATAGCTTATATAATGACTATCAAATGCCTCATATAAACCCATCTTCATATAAGATTTTGCAACTATAAAGTTTAAGTAAGCATCTGCAGCTACTTTATCAACATATCTATCTTTATAAATTTCCCAAATTCTTACCAGGTTTGAATAATCAGATTTCTTAAAATAATTGTCGATTAATCCGTATATGATCTCAGCTCCGTCTGCTTCAAACACCCTTTTCTCGCTTGGTTTTAAGCTGGTAACTGGAATCGCATTTAAATAGCTAAGGGCCTTAGTATAATTTTTATCAACTACAAAAGACCTTAACCTTACTAGCCAAAGAAGCTTTTTAAGATTCTTATCAATCATTTTCTTTTCTTTATCGTCTATTTCAAGAAAAATTCTTTTTTCTAAATCCAGCTCAGTAAGCTTTCTTTTTCTTATTGAATTAAGACCTACATATCTAAGTCTTGCTTCATAACTTGTCTTAAAGTCTTGAGATCTATCAATTGCATTTTTATAAAGTTGTAAAACTTTCGCTTCATTTCTTCCTAATAAGTCATAAGAAAGAGCGATTCTCATACGGGCTTGAGCACTTTTAGGATGATAAGAGTGCTGTGAAACAAAGTTATCAAATAATTTAACGGCGACTGGATAATTAGCCTCTCTGAAGTATGACTCAGCTACATTAAAAAGAAGAACAGGATTGACTGGTTTTGTAAGTCCTGACTTAACTTTATTATATTCTTTTAATACTTCTTCAATTTGCCCCAATTTAAAAAGGGCGTAGACCTTATATCCAACCATTGTTTGAGCCGGAAGAAGCTTCTTTATTGTTTTCTCTTTTAGGATTTCTCTAATTTTCTCAATTTGATTTAAATGAGTCAGGTTATAGAGGATAGCCTCTGCTGCCTTATTACTCTCTTCATAGTCAAAGTTCTGCTTAGACTCAACATAAAGCTTCTTAGAGAACTCTAAAGAATTAATATTGTCTTTAGCGTCCATATAATATTGTAGAAGGTACTTATAAATTCCCTTCTTCATATCGTAATTCTTCGTTCTCGCTGCAATATTTGAAAACATAGATACGGCCATCTTAACTGGCTGCATATTATCTTTTCCAAAGTTAGTTCTAAGAATTGCATTGGCTTTTAAATATTCATTAAAGTTTACAGAAGTATCTTCTCCATATTTTTCATGAAATAGTTTAATAGACTTATACATTAAGCCCCATTTTTTCTTTCTATATAGATTTACATTTAGTTGAAGATGAGCTTCCTGCTCTCCTTTATCAAATTCTCTATTTTTAATAGGGTAGAAATATTCAGGAGTCTTTCTATCTATATTAAGATAAGGCTTCATCGTTGGCTTAAGAGCTTCATAGTCCCAAATAAAAGCAGCTCCATACCTAAAATCTCTATAAGGAAGAAGTTTCTTTTTTACCTTCCTAAGGCCCTGTTTTCTGATCGATCTTTTCTTGTTTGGCTTTTTAGTAAAAGTAATTTTATTAGACTTCTTACCGACGGGAGCGACGACGTCACTCTCTTGGGCAGCTTTCTTTGTTTTCTCAAGATCACTAATTTTCTTTTGAACGGCAGCATTGGCGGCATTGATTGAATCTGCATCCCTCCAAAAGTCTACAACATATTTCTTTTCTCTATCTCTATAGAAGTTAAAAAGCTCTACGTCTGGTGAAGAAAGTTTGATTTCAATGCTTTCAATATTATTATTTTTTCCAGAAGGCTCATTATAAACAATTGACTTGAAATATTTTTTAACTGCCCTTAGAGGAAGAAGCTCTTTCTTCAAATTATTAAGTACATCTGTGTTTAATGATTTAATAAAAACTGAAGATCCTCTTTTCTCAATAACAACCATGTCTCTTTGAACAAATAGATTCCAACGAAGATGTGTCTTCGTAACATTTTGCTTAACTAGTTCAGCAAAAACTTCCCCTGCGGCAAAGACGGCCACGAGTAAAGTCAAAAATTTGAAAACTCTTTTGATCATAGAACCGAAACTTCCTGTTTCATCTTATTGTTACTTTTTCTGCGCAAAGGCTTCAAAGCATCGACAATCCCGTTCTTCCTGAACAGCTCGTCTAGGTAAAGTGTATCAATTTTTGGGGTAATTTACAGGAAAATTTTTCTCGGCGGACATTTTTTCCTAGTGATTTTTTGACACCACCATGGGACCAACTAATTACGGCTTCTTAGGTTGTCTAAAAACCTAACACCCTAGTCGGACTCAACAGTATTTAATTGATTAATTTAATGGGTGACGTAAAGAAGTCCCTTTTTCTTCATCTTTTCGATGAGAGTGGTCCTATTCATAGTCAGTAGTTTTGAAGCCTGGTTCTTATTACCACCGGTCATTTCTAGGGCCTGAGAGATAAGAGAGTCTTCAATATCAGACAATGTCTTCTTTAGATCCAAGCCTTCATTCGTTAACTGAATAATACTATCGTACTTTTGAACATAGGTTGGGTTATTTTGAAGTATCTTTATAGGTAGATCATTTGGCTTAATTAATGAACCACCTCTTAGGATAACTAATCTTTCAATAAGGTTTTCTAGCTCTCGAACGTTTCCTGGCCAATCATAGCCCATAAGCATTTCAAGCGCTTCATCATCAAAATCAATAGAGTTTCTTCCGTCTGCACTTACAAAACGTTCTAGGAAGTAACTAATAAGGAGTGGAATATCCTCTCTTCTTTCACATAGAGAAGGAACCTTAATAGGTATTACGTTTAGACGATAGAAAAGGTCTTCCCTCATATCTCCGTCTTTAACTGATTTTTCTAAATCCCTATGAGTTGCCGTAATAATACGTACATTCACAGGCAGAGTTTTGGTCCCACCAACTGGCTCAATCTCTCTATTTTGAAGAACTCTTAGCAGTTTAACTTGAAGAAGAAGTGGCATATCTCCAATTTCATCAAGAAAAATAGTTCCTCTATCTGCTAACTCAAAGCGACCTTTTCTATCACTAATAGCCCCAGTAAAAGCTCCTTTAACATGACCAAAGAGCTCACTTTCAAGAAGTTCTGATGGAATAGCTCCACAGTTAACTGAGATCATGTCGCAATTTTGCCTAGGTGATAAAGTATGAAGTGCCTTAGACACCAATTCTTTACCAGTTCCTGATGGGCCATTTATTAGAACTGTTGAGTCTGAGTTGGCGACTTTTTGAATTCTCTCAAAAACTTCTTTCATCTGAGGGCTTCTGCCAATCATTCCACAAAAGATATCTTCCTCTTTTGGTGGCTCAATCTTAAATTTCTTAAAGATTGGATTATCTTTTTTAGAAGCATCAGACTTCACGATATTTTGAAGATGAATATCTTCATAGCCATAACGAGATAGGGCCTTAAGCACTAAATCAGCCAGGACATCCATCTCAAATGGTTTTGTTAAGTAATGGAAAACGCCTTTCTTAGTGGCATTTATCGCCGTTTCTATAGAGGCAAAACCCGTCATCACAATAGAAACAAAGGAGTGACCTTTTTCTTTTAAGAGGTCCACTAGAAGTAGACCATCGGCACTACCTTCATCAAATGAGATATCACTTACCAAACAAAATGGTTTTTGATTCTCAATTCCTTCTGCATCTAATTTTAAATCTAGGGCCTGGATACATTCACTTGGGTTTGGAAAGTAATGAACAACTAGGCCAAGCTTCTTTTGAAGAAAGGTACGAAGAGCTTTTGCAAAGATTTTATCGTCCTCAACCAGATAAATATCCGGTGGAGTATTTACGGCCTGCTTATTTGAAGCAGGTTTATCTTGATCAAAAGCTGTATGTAAAAAGTGAAAATCGTTCATTGAATCCCCAGGCCATTTATCGGCTTGAAAAATCCTACCAATGGAAAGCAACCAGTGTCAATTTCTTGTCACTGACATTCTCTAGCTTGGCGTTATTTTGATTGATTTCAGTTACTTAATTCATTATTGCTTGAATAGCTTCCCGGAAATAATAGACTGCTTGACGCGGGCTCCCAGCCCAGATGTAGTAAATCAGAGAAATACTAGAGATTCCAATAAGACCTGCACATAGAACCACTACGGCACGGCTCTCTTTAAGCCACCACACATAAGCAAAACGGCCAGAAATCATAATTGTCGGAACGGCCCACCAAGGCGTGTAGCGCAACGCAAAATACAAAGCATCCATTATCATTCTTATATTATACCAGAAAAGCGTCCGCTTCGGCTCCTGCCTGACGCGGACATACATGCCATCCTGGCAATACTAGAAATGTGATTTTAGTTGATCCAGCATATCTAGCTTTTCCCAAGGGAAATCACGTCCAAAGTGACCATAAGATGATGTTGGATTATAGATAGGCTTAAGAAGATCTAATCTTTCAATTAGTCCCTTAGGTCTCATGTCAAAAACTTCATTAATAGCTTTATTGATTTTTGCAACGTCGACAGTCTCTGTTCCAAACGTATCAACTAATAATGACATTGGCTCAGCAACACCAATTGCGTAAGCAACATGCAATAGGGCCCTCTGTGCAAGCCCAGCAGCTACAATATGCTTAGCGATATGTCTCGTAGCATAGGCAGCTGAACGGTCAACTTTTGAAGGGTCTTTTCCAGAAAAAGCAC
>JAIBDQ010000226.1 GCA_024686135.1 Halobacteriovorax sp.
AAAGATGAGATTACTGGAACAACTTCAAGAGCTCAGTTCTCAAGAAGTAGAAACCTCTTCGTAGATGAAATAAAACTTGGATTCAGTGCAAAGCTTAAATCCTGTGTTCTTTTTCAAGGTCAGTTTTACGATGAAACCACTGGAGGGTGGCTAAATAGCAGAACGACACAAAAGCAAAACAAAAAGAGATTTCAGATTTGCGAAGATAAAACCTCTCAAGAATGGATAGAAGAGAGTTGGTTCTATATTGGTGAGCAAAAGCCTGCCCATTCAATCCTTAGAGATCCTTGGAGTATCTCTGAAAACTATTTAGGAAAAATTATTCGAGGAAAAAAGAACTATGATCTTTTCTATAACTTGATGACTGATGATACCAAAGTGATCTTTTTAGAAAAAGTAGATGTATTAAAAGGCAATGATGAATATATCCAGCGTTTTTATAAATCAAAAGATAGGGCCGTTCTAAAAGATATGGCGATTCCAGGAACTATAGATTTGTAGACTCTTGTCTCAAAAGTAGCCTGACACCTATATAAAAATAGTGGCTTAGTGATAACTTTATCATTAACTGGTTGCTCATTCGTCTAAAGAGTTAACTCGCTAATGCATGCTTCAACTGTCTAATTTATTGTCATTATCTGTCTGGAGCGAGCACCTTAGTACTTGGAATTAAAGAGTTTAATTCGATATTTCTGGCATTGATTATGCATTTTAGAGGTCATGATCAAAAGCCTGCTTTTTATAGCCATTCTCTTAACGTCTTTCTTGGTCAAGGCCGAGCTTGCCAAGGCCCCGCCGGCCTTTATGAGCGGTGATCAAAAGGCCGTTTGGACTGACTTTCAAAAGGCTGATTATAGGGTTGTCTTTGATGTTAAGAAGCAGAAAGTAGAGTCCATAACAGAGATTGAGTTTGAAATTTTAGAAGAAGGCTTTCCTCTTTTTGACTCTGTTAATGAGGTGAGTGAAATCTTAGTAAATGGAATCCTTGTTGGTCAAAGACTTATAAAAACACCGGGGAATGAAACAAGTCTTCGAATAATCGAAAAAAAGCTTAAGCCTGGACTTCATAAAATGACAATAACCTCGTCTCTCTTAAAGGGAGTGGTTTTTGATAAGAAGAAAGTTTCTGCGGGCTTCTTTATGAAAGATATGAGGGACCGCGAATTCTTAGAAAGATATCTGCCGAGTAATTTAGAATACGATCAGTATAAAATAAAGCTTCAGGCCCAGGTCGTGGGAACTGATAAAGAGCATCGCCTTTTTACTAATGGAAAGTTTTTAAGAAATAGAAAAAAAAATAGTTTTAGTGTTGAATACCCAAGCTTCTTTAATGCTTCTTCTTTATATTTTCACCTAGTGCCTAAAAAGAAGTTTAAGGTGAAGGAATCTAAGTTTACTTCTATCGATGGAAGAGAAGTTCCAATCACTGTTTATTCAAAATCAAAGGTCTTAAATAGCTTAACTAAGCGAAAGATTTTTAAGGTTCTTAAAGAGCTAGAAAAAGACTATGGACCATGGCCTCATCCGCAAATGATTCTCTATAGCAACTCAAAGCTTAGAGGCGGGATGGAGTATGCAGGAGCGGCCGTTTCGGGATGGTTCGCGATTGGACATGAGCTGCAACACGGATACTTTGCAAGGGCCGTTATGCCTAAAAATGGAAGCTCTGGATGGATTGATGAAGCCATTGCAAGCTGGCGAGACTTCTTTCATCGAAAATCGAAAAAACCTAAGTTTGATTCTTCCGATCTTGGAAATAAGTCTCCTTATGTTAGGAAAACTGACTTGGCCTCTTATAAGAAAGGCAGATCGTTTATGAGCTACCTTGAATATAAGATTACTAAAGAAACCAATACTAACTTAAAGGCTTTTCTTAGGAGCTATTTTGCTAACAGGAAGTACTCTACAGTGGATAATGAAGTCTTTATTAAAGACCTTGAAGAATTCACTGGACTCGATATGCAAAAAACTTTTGATCAATACATACATGGAAAAAAGGGGCAAAAGTCTGAGGGAAAGAATCCTTATCATTTGCAACTAACAGAAAAGGACTTAAGGGATATAATTTAGTAGTTTCTAGGTTTATCCACCTTATCCAAACTTTAAAATGGAAATTCTTATAGATAAAACTATAGTAACCTGAGCCTTTAAAAATTCTCATTAATTAACATTTTGATCATTCAAAAAGTGGAGCATAAGAGCAATGGGTAACTTGAAGGACTAAGCTCTCTTTCTATTTCTTAAAAATTATTTAACAAATAACCAAGAGCAACGATTTGTGGAATGGTTAGGATGGGTAGGATTAGTGTACACATCCAACTCTTAGTCGTTTCCTTTAGAGACATAATTTCAGTATAGTCAGTAGAAACACCCGTCATGAGAAAAGCAAAAGCATTTCCTGGAGCTTTAGCCCGAGTTACTAAGTCAGCAGCGAGGGGAGTTGAGCCCTCAGAGCAAACCTCAAGAACCGTGGCGACAAAAAGGGTGATACTCATACCGGCCATAGTGGGACCTACATATTCTTGTAAAACTTCTGGGGTGGCAAAGAGACGAACGGCTGCTGTTAAAACAGCTCCAAAAAAGATCCAACGTAAGACCATCTGACCGTCACGAAAACCGTTGATAATTAGCTCTTTATAGAAAGAAGGCGTTGAAAACTTACCTTCAAAACTCTTTTTTAAATTGTCCCAAACTTTATAATCTTTTGGGAGCTCTGTTTGATTTTCATTTTGAGGAAGAATCTTCTTTAAAAGGAGGATTCTTACAATGAGTCCGGTCACTATCGCTATAATCCCCGAAAAAATTATAAAGGCCATGGTGAGTTTAAACCCGACGAGAGTAAAAAGAATAAAAGTTAAAGATATCGAGTTCCAAGGACTGGCAATAAGAAAGGCCATGACTTGGGCGAGACTAGCTCCTCGTTCATAAAGTTTCATTCCCACCATAAGGATGCCATGGCTGCATAGATCTAGAAGAAGTCCAGCAGCCGTTGCCTTAAAGATTCCTTTAATAGACGTTGGGGAGCCGACAGCACTAATGACTACTGCTCTTGGAATAAAGCTTAAGATACCTACAAACACTAGGCCCAGGGCAATCCCCGGGGCCATAATATTCATAATTTCAAAAACAGAATGACTGAAATGAAGTTGTAGGCTCGGAAGGAAAAGATGTTGTAAATAAGACAAAGCAATTATTGTGCTTGAGCCAATGAGAAGCCAATCACGCTTTTTGGCGCTAGTTCCGTGACAGCTCGCTTCAACTTTTTCTTTATGAGGGCAACAACCCATTTAAAACCTTCTTAGTTGTGGTGACACTCAAATGGTTCACCAGCACTATGACGGTGACAACCATACTTCATTTTACTTCCAGACTTTAGGTAAACAGTTACGCTTACTCCATGAGAGTTTGGTGAAGCTTTGATTCCCTTAAAATCTGCAATTTCATCAGCTGAATGATCGGCTTCAAATAATTTAATTGTTTCTGCGACAGCTTCAGCAGTGTCTGTTGAAGGCGTGGCAGAAAAAGCATTAAAAGATACTAGTAGTGTTAGGGCAAGCAATAGATTTTTCATAAGTTCTCCTTTATAAATCTATATTAAAATTCATCGTTATCGAAATCGTCATCATCATCACCAAAGTCATCGTCTCCATCGTCGTCATCCTCTTCACATTCTTCAGGTATTTCAGAGATAGGTTCGTTAGGGGCACAGGCCTTTATCCAATTGGCGATGAATTCTATTTCTTTTTCATGGAGCCTACCTTTAATAGGCATATTTCCACTTTCAACCTCTTCCCAAAAACGACTTTTTTCCGGATGTCCTTTAATGAGTAGGGGAATAAATTTTTCTTCCATCGTAGATTC
>JAIBDQ010000071.1 GCA_024686135.1 Halobacteriovorax sp.
AAAAGGCTGCTTTAAAAGATGTATTAGTTTTTGATCGGCTTCCCTTTGAAAATCTCGTTGTCCAATAACTTTAGTGCTTTTCCATTTTTCTGTGTAAGTTCCAAAAAGACGATCCCAAATAGATAAATTAAATCCAAAATTAGTATCTGATTCAAACTGCTCCTCTGAATGATGGATGATATGCATTTGGGGGGTCACAAAAACATAACGTAAAACCTTCTCTAATGAAGCTGGCAGATAAAGGTTTGAATGATTAAATATCGCCATACTCGAAAGGATAATTTCAAAAACGAGAATTCCCTTAGGACTGGCACCGATAATTGAGATGGCCATGGTCTTAACCATCATAGAAAAAACAATTTCTACCGGATGAAACCTAAGTGCGCTGGTAAAATCTAAGTCTCTATCAGAGTGATGAACTTGATGAAGTTTCCAAAGAAAGTTTACCTTATGAGTTAAAACATGCTGACCATAGATGATCAGGTCCATAAAGATTATCGTTAGAATGATTGAGGGCCAATAGGAAAGATTTATCCAATTAAAAATTCCGTAATTGTTAGCTTCACAGTAATAGGCAACCCCCACAGCTCCCATGGGATAGATTAATCGAACAAGAAAAGTATCAATAAAAACAATTCCGATATTAGAAGGCCAGCGATCTTTGCGGCTCATAACTCTTTTGCGATAGGCGAAGGACGCTTCTAGAAAACCGAAGCAAAACAGGGTCAAAGCAAAAATAACTGTTCTTATAATTCCTTCGTTCATACAAGTCCTAGTGTACTAGAACTTTAACTCCGTTAACAGTGTGATGGCACTTACCGTCAGCTCTAAGTTCAAACATACCTTCTACAGCATCGCCTTCACCTGGAACTGGAGAAAAAGTTGCAAAACCTCCACCGCCTCCGGCAGTGATAGGGTTACCCGCTTGATAGTTATTATTAATTGTCGTTACATCAGCAGCATATAAGCTTCTATTGCTTTGAGTGATTCCTAAAAATGGTCCCATCACAGAGGTTTCATTCCAATTATGGGAAAGTCCTAGGAGATGCCCCATTTCATGTAAAACAACCGAATGAAGATCATAATCAGAAGTACTTGTTGAGTCAGTACTAAAGTCATAGTCGCGATAATTTACAATAATGTCTGCGTGATTGAGTTCTATATACTCACTTGCTGTTCCAACATTTCTCCTGAACCCAAAAAATTGAGTAATAGCTAGAGCGCTTGAACTCACATTAGAAAACCAAGTAAAACTTTTATAGACTCCCATCTCGCCATCTTTAAAATCAGAAACATTGGCATAGGCCTTGTTGGCCACATTATCGCTTGGAACTTTTATAAAGGTGTATCCCGTATGGGCGTCATTCCAGAGCTTAGACATTTGATCTATTGGGTGACGACCATTTCCATCTAAGTCGGCTGCCACAAATGCGTTGGTAAAGTCGGTTGAAGTATTTATATCTAGGGGAGCGGCCAAAGTTGCATTGGACCATCTGATTGGGGTTCCAGGTGCAATTGGACCTGCACCACCGGTAGAGATTTTCTTTGTTCCGCTGGTTCCTCCAAGGCAGGAAGATAGGCTAAAAAGTAATAAAAAGAGTTTGAGCAATCTCATACTCTTATTATCGGGTATCTCAGAATATTCTTGAGTGAATTACTCTATATATTTAATATAAAATCAGCCACTTAGCTATTTGCCTTCGCATGATCCGCTAAAAAGGTGCTTAAACCCTTTTCTGTGAGTGGGTGTTTATATAGAGCTTCAATAACTTTGTATGGCATGGTCGCAACGTCTGCCCCAACAAGTGTGCAATCACGTAAATGAAGAGCATGTCTGATAGAGGCCGCTAGGATCTTAGTTGTAAATCCATAGTTGTCATAAACCATACGAATTTCTTCAATTAATTGCATTCCATTATGTCCGATATCATCAAGTCTTCCAAGAAAAGGGGAGATATAGGTGGCTCCTGCTTTGGCAGCCAGTAGTGCTTGGTTAGAGCTAAAACAAAGGGTGACATTTGTCTTGATTCCGTCCTTGCTTAAAGTTGCACAAGCAGCGATTCCCGCCTCTGTGAGAGGAAGCTTAATAACGACATTGTCATGCCATTTCGCAATCTCATAGGCCTCTTTAAGCATCCCATCTTTATCGGTGGCGATAACTTCAGCTGATATAGGACCATCGATGATTTCACATATCTCTTTGATGACTTCCACTTGAGTACGACCGGATTTAGCTATCAAGGAAGGATTCGTAGTAACTCCGTCAACAATTCCCCATTCAGCAGCTTTTTTGATCTCATCAACCATCCCTGTATCGATAAAAAACTCCATTCGCATCTCCTTCTTCTGTCTGTGTTATAATTTTTAGGAGAATAACTTCTTTTAGATAAAAAGGGAATGAATCAGTTGCGTTATAAGTTAACCCTCATACTTTTAGCTCTATCCATTAATACTTGGGCCCAAAGTGGGTTGGATAAGGAAGATCGATTTATCATCACAAAGGAAGATAGTTGGTTTGATAAGGAGTACGATTATTCTCAGTTTACGGGGAGAGTTACCGACCGCGACAAAAGTGCCAATATTTTAAAAGTTTCATCGGAAGATAAAAACATAAAATTTTTTAGGGCCGGGGATTTAGTAAACTTTACCGTGGCCTCAAAAGATTCAAACTTTTGCCAAGGCTATGTAAGAAACGTTGAAGAGAAGTTCTTTGTGATTTTTGTAAAAGATCTTTATTCATGTTGGGAAAATTCAGATTATTTTAGAAGAGGCACACTTCTTCATTTTAGATCTCAGCAGCTTATGCGTAGAGTGCAAGAAGCATCTAAATATAGAATTGTTCTACTTAAGAGAAAGAAGGATTTTTTTAAGCAACTAAATGACGTGAATCACTTTATTTGGAGTTATGATCAACAAAAAGTTTTAAAGGCCAGTGAATACGATTTAAAAATTGTGGAGCTTCAAAAGGCTAAACAGAAAGCATTAGAGATGATGGTTACGAAGAAAAGAGATCAGATTAGACTACAAAAGGAATTAATCAGAAGGCTTAGTGAACTTGATGTTGAACTTAATCACTATAGAATTGAAAAAGATGACCTTCTCGTTGATCGTTGGCACTTAGACCATGACCTTGGTGCTCCAGTAGGGAAGCGTCCCCAAAAACTCCGCGCAAAAAAGTAAAGTACTCCATTCAAGACCCCGTTTTTGTGAAATAGCTCTGAAAAATTCAGGAAGGATTTTCCGTATCCCCTTTATTCATGGGGCATTTCTCAGCTCGAGTTGAAGTAGGTCGAAAAGAAATCATACAAACCTGCAACAGCGAGCCTGCAATGAAACTCACTGGAAAGCTGACCCGTCTATTAGGCGTGGCTGCTCTAGTTACTTCCGTCTACTCAACTTCAGCACTTTCATGTGTTGATGGTCACGGATTTTTACCTAAGAACGATATGAAGATTCCCCCTTATGAAAAATGGGATAAGAGCATGCGTGGTCTTAGAGGAATTGATGAGTCTGAATTTAATATGGTCTTGGATAAGATCTATGATGTTTATGCTCCCATCGTAAGAAAGTTTAATGGCAATCTTGTGATCCAAAGAGAATGGAATAACTCAGAAGTTAATGCCTATGCTGAGAGGCAGGGAAGTAACTTCGTTGTAAAAATGTTTGGTGGTCTAGCGAGACATCAAGTTATGACCGCTGATGGCTTTGCACTCGTGGCCTGTCATGAAGTTGGTCATCATATTGGTGGAGCTCCAAAATATCCTGGAACTTGGGCCGCAAGTGAAGGGCAGAGTGACTATTTTGCTAACTCAAAATGTTTGAGAAAGGTTTTCGCCGGCGATGATAATGAAGAAATTATTAAGGGAATGAGTATTCCTAACTTTGTTAGAGAAAAGTGTGAAGCCAGCTTTAAGAAATCTAAAGATCAGGCCCTCTGCATGAGATTTTCTATGGCAGGTCAGGCAGCAGCCTCTTTATTTGCCAATGGAAACACGCCGCAATTTGATACACCTGATCCCTCAGTTGTTTCTACTACTTATAATAAACATCCCCAGCCACAGTGTAGACTTGATACCTATTTTGCTGGTTCTATTTGTCCAGTAGATGATGACGTAGATATGGGACAAAGTAGTCCAAATACAGGTTCATGTAATCGGGCGAGTAATGAATATGCTTACGGTTATAGACCCCTTTGCTGGTACAAACCAACAAATGATGGCGGTGGTGATAATGGTGGAGGAGACTCAAAGGTCCCAACTCCAACAGTGAACGGACAAACCTCTGTAACCATCAGAAATCCGAATAGCATTGTACCAATCTTTATCGATGTTAGCGGAATTAGCGGAGCGAGAGGGTTTGTGCTTGAGGCAACAAAGCCTAATAGAACCTTCTCAAACCCAAATGGAAATAATGTTGACCCAGTTAATGGTGGCGGTTACGTCATTGTTAGTGGAAAGAAAGGAAACTATAGCCTTAACCCGGCCGCACAATTACCGGGCTGGGGGTCTTATCAGTTTAGAGTTCTTCCCCTGGATCGAAATCGCAGAGTTCTTGGCAATTTCTCGAATTCTGTTAATATAATCCTTCAACCGTAACGTACTTACGTGCCGGAACTGAGCCCCTTGTTTCGTAGCAAGGGGCTCTTTGTATTATTATGAGCGATTCAAAAGAAATTACAGATGATTTGGAGATTATCGACTTATTAAAAGTGATCTCTTCAAAAAAAGAAAAAGTTTGGATTTGGCAAAATTCAGGAGATCGCTTAGTCTTTCATGCTCAAATAAAAAAAATCGATCAACTTAGTAAATTAATTCATATTTTACCCACAGCTACAAAAGGCTTTAGTTTTAATGGCCGAGAAAATATTTTTTTGTATTCGGCAGAAAAGCTGCTCGCGACTAAATTAGATATTAGAGAAGTTGAGTCAGACTATTTAATTTTTTCTCTTCCTAAAAAAATCATGAGAGTTTCTGAAAATTTTGTAGACGGACTTGAATTTGTCGAAAAAGAAAATGAAGATGCTCACGTCCATGAAAGAACCCACGATAGGAACCCTATTCAGGGGGAAAAATTTATTAAAGTTCATTTAGCTGACCTTCCTCCAGCAAAAGGAAAAATCTATTTTCTAAATGATATCTCCCAAAGTGGTATGAGTTTTAAAGTTGATGACGTAGGAGAGTTTCATAAAGGCGACTTAATCGAAGCCTCTGAAATGAACGGTAAACCTTTAACGACTTTTCTTAAAGGGGAAGTCATGTCAGTTAGAGAGCTCCCAGATTCAGGAAAGCTCTTTAAAGTTGGGATTAAATTTATATGAGCAAACTATCTAAGATCTATATTTCACCTGAGTCAAATTACTGGAAACATAAGAAGAATAAACCAGGACAAGCTCCGACCCATACACCTGATTCAGTGGAATGTCATGAAGGACAAGGTTTAGTAGGAGATAGATTTTACGATTTTAAAAAAGAGTATGGAGGACAAGTTTCATTTATAAGTGAAGATGCTTTAAATGAAATGAGCTCAGTCACAGGCCATACGGCCGATCCCGTAGTATTTAGAAGAAACCTATTAGTTTCAGGCATAGATCCGTTAAGTTTAATTGGTAAGAAGTTCTCCGTTGGAGAAGTTTATTTTGAAGGACATAGTGATTGCACTCCCTGCGCATGGATGGACTTTGCGGCAGGAGAGGGAACTTATAAGTGGCTAAATAAAAATAATAAGGGCGGACTAAGGGCTAAGATTATAAAGTCTGGAACACTTAATGTCGGAGATGAACTAAAAATTTTTTAATCAAAAGTGTCGTGCTTTCCATTATAGATTTGAAAAAACCTTGGAAGGTATGTCACCAGCATATAAACTTCAAAACCAGCACTCACAGAGACGAGCACATTAATAGGATAGAGTGTTGCCGTTAATTCAGTAAGCTTATAAATAAGCACAAATCCAATAACAACCATGCCTAGTGCGCTTCCCCATTTGGCAGGAAGTTTCGGTTCTACTTTGAAGGGGATCTTTTTCCACCACATTAGAATGGGAATGGAAAGAAGTTGAGAGAAGTTTCTAAGATTTAATAGAAAAACATAGTACCAAGGAAGATCTCCCAGATAGCCCATGACTAAGGTAAAACTCATTTCAAAAAATTTATCGGCCACCGGATCAAGTAGTGCTCCGAGAGTGGTGCATTGACCAAGCTTTCTTGCTAAGACGCCATCAAAGAAATCGGTGAGAGCCGCGAATAAGACAGCAATTGCACAAAAGCCGTAATTTTGAGTAACATAGAAGTATAGTGCAACAGGAGTAGTGAGAATTCTAAGTACGGTTAAGGTATTTGGGACATTCATTAAGGAATTATAGCATGGCTTATATACAAAGTATTTTAGGACTCATCGTCTTTATAGGACTACCTTTTCTTTTTAGTGAAAACAGAAAAGCGATCTCTTGGAAGAAAGTTGGAGTCGGAGTTCTCCTTCAGGTTATTTTTGCACTTCTTTTTTTAAAGATTTCATTTTTGCAGGACTTCTTCTTGGCCTTAAATTCAATTGTGTTGATGATTGAAAAAGCGACTTCTGACGGGGCTAGCTTTATGTTTGGCTATTTGGCCGGAGGAGCACTACCTTTTGAAGAGACCCGCCAGGGGGCTAGTTTTATCGTAGCCTTTAGAGTTCTGCCTATCGTCCTCGTCATGAGCGCCTTATCAGCAGTTTTATTTCATTGGGGTGTACTTCAATTCATTGTTAGTTTGCTTAGTAAAGTACTCCAAAAGTTTTTAAAGATAAGTGGAGTCCAAGGATTAGGCGTGGCCGCCAATGTTTTTTTAGGAATTGTAGAAGCTCCGCTTTTAGTAAGACCATATTTAAAAAATATGAGCCGAAGCACACTCTTTGTTATTATGACAGCGGGGATGGCCACTGTCGCGGGTACCGTGATGGTGCTTTACGCTTCTATTATCTCTAAAGTTATACCCAATTCCCTAGGCCATATTTTAGTAGCCTCTCTTGTTAGTACACCTGCTGCGGTTATCATCGGTCATCTTTTTGTGCCAGGGGATGATGCAGATCTAATGGAAGGAGATATCAACTTAAAAAGAACAACTCAAAACTCAATGGATGCCTTAGTCAAAGGAACTATGGAAGGAATTCAACTTCTCTTTAGTATCGTGGCCATGATTATTGTTTTATTTGCCATCGTAAGTTTGATAAATCAGGTGTTAGCCTTTTTACCCGAGATGGGCGGAAGAGCTATTACGCTTGAGTCTCTTTTTAGTTATATCTTAATGCCTTTTGTTTGGATGATGGGGATTCCTCCATCAGAAGTTGGCGTAGCCTCTGAACTTATGAGCACTAAGACAGTTCTTAATGAATTTGTTAGCTATCAAAAAATGTCTACCCTAGGACCTCTGGCCCTAAGTGAGAAGTCTAGGCTCGTGATGACTTATGCTATGTGCGGATTTGCTAATTTTGCGAGTCTTGGCCTGATTGTAGGGTCTCTTGGAACCTTGGTCCCGGAGAGAAGATCTGAGATCGCAAAGCTGGCCCTAAAGAGCCTAATCGCAGGCACAATTGCAACCATGATGACTGGTTCAGTAGTGAATTTAATCCTTTAGTATATGTTAACTACTTGATATTACTTTGTAATTAATACAGGGTGGCCTGTTTAATAATGCTTCGCGTTATATAAAAAGTTGTTTATATAATCAGGAGAATACCGTGAAGCACGCATGTAATGTAATGGTTCTATTTCTAATGGTCTTGTTTGTTATGCAAGGTTGTAGCAAGTATCAAAAAGATAATTTACCACCGGTTCAAAGACAGACAACTGAAACTTCAACAACTAAAGATACAACTCTTAGTTTAGATGAAGATGATACAGTCGTTCAGGACTCTGAAACAAATAGTGAAGCTGATGATCAAGTTTCTGATAAGCCACCAGTTGTTGTTGAGAAGAGCTTAGAAGACCTCCTCGATATCTTTTTTGGAACCTTTGTTCTTCCTATAAATAAGGTCGGTGAACCATTTGATACTAGAGTTGATTATGAGCGTCTCCATGACTTAAGAGCTAAAAAAGATAAAACATTCGTTAAGCTAGTTACAAAAATTGAAAGAAAGTTTAGAGCTTCTGATGCCTTAAGAGGGAAGTCTGATGCTTATAAAAAAGCATTCTATGTTAACGCCTATAACTACTTTGCCATTAGACTTATTAATAGATTCTATATGAAGGATGGAAAAAGAATTAAATCTATCCTTGATCTAAGTGAAGGATTAAATAAGCACCAAATCTTCGATGCAAGATTTATTAGAATTCATAGTGAAGAACTAGTTTCTCTAAATACAGTTGAGAAAAAGTACCTTTCAGGATTAACTAACGATCGTGATGGAAGATATCACTTTGCTGTGATTTGTGTTTCTAAAGGATGTCCAATAACACTTAATAAGGCCTATAGAGAAGAGATTTTAGAAACACAATTAGATGAGGTTACTAAAGCTTCTCTTTTATTACCTAGAATGATTACTCATGATAATGATGACAAAAAGACTTATCTAACAAAACTTTTTGACTGGTATGAAAGTCACTTTGAAGCAGATAAGGGTTCTGTAAAAGCTTTTATTCAGCATCATGGTGGAGATATTCTTTATAAAGTTAAATTTCAAAAATACGATTGGTCACTTAACGGACTTACTTCAGAAACAGTAATTGAAGAAGACGATAAGCCTGAATTACCTACTGAAGTCGATCAGCAAGGCGGAGAGGGATCAGGTGAAGGTGCCAATCAAGACGGTGAGGGACAAGCTAATCCTTGTGCTGCTTTTATTCAAAGCGAGCAAGAAAAAGTGATTTCAATCTGTCGTAATCTTGTTAGCGGTAAAGAACATAAATTAACCAAAAATACTGTAACAGAAGCCAATCTTTGTATTATTAGAAATAGAGAAGCTGATACTTATATTGTCAGAGGTGAATTGAACTCTGTGGATAAAAAAGAAAGAGAATCTGTTATTGAGGTTAATTTTGGTGCCGTAGCTAAAGTTGAAAATGATGGTTACTTCACTTGGGATACTAAGCATGAGTACCGAGAAGAAGCCAGCTTTCACCCAGAAGAGCTAACGTTAAAGTTTCGTCAAAACACAAATGGTGTACGTCGTAGTCTTAGAAAGATAGTCGTAGGTTGTGAGTAATTTAGTTTTTCAGGCGCTAGAGGTTTTAAATCATTTAGCGCCTTCCTATAATTTAGAATTCTTAAAGAACTATCACAAAAAGAAGTTACATCTCCATGGGGCAGGTAAGACTGCTCCTCGAATGGTTAGAGAGCTAAAAGATTTGGGACTTAAATTTAAGTCAGAGATAATTATTGGTCCTCATAGTGGTCATCCGATTCCCGATTTACGCTCAATTCATGGAGCTGAAAAGCTAATGAAGGCGGCAAAAACTCTCTCAGAAGACGATTTAGTTATTTTTTGTCTTTCAGGTGGAGCCAGCTCTTTGATGGAACTTCCTATTGATGGAATTGAGCTTGAAGAACTTCAAAGAATCTATGGCGATCTATTACTTTCTGGCAAAAGAATACATGACATAAATAATGAGCGAAAAAAAATAAGCCAAGTAAAGGGTGGAAAGTTAGGAGATCTTTATTTTCCTGCTCATGTTCATTGTTTTATTGAATCCGATGTTGAAGGGGATATTATTGCAGATGTAGGTTCTTCTCCCATTATTGGTGATAATAATGAACATACTTTTGAAGTCACTATGACAAAGGGTCATTTGAAAGAGACCTCTAAAAGGTTGTTTCCAAATTTTTATATTGAAGAGGTCAATCTAAACATTGAAGAAAATATAGACCTGCATATAGAGCTATTAGAAAAGCATCCTAAACTTATCTCAATTGGAGAAGCTTCAGTTAATGTAACTAAAGGTGGTAAGGGGGGGAGGAATACTCATTGGGTGGCCTTGATGGGGCTCGAGTTAATGAAACAAAAAAAGGATTTTGAACTCTTAAGTTTTGGAACAGATGGAAAGGATGGTGATACGGATGCAGCTGGAGCTTTCTTTGATGGAAGAATTGATGAGAAGGAACTGGTCGCAGCCATTGAGAGCTTTGATACGTTTACTCTATTTAAAAAACATAACCTACTTATCGAAATTGCCGAAACCGGTTATAATCTTAATGACTTCAGGATGATTAGGTTCTAAAGGTATATTATTTACCTTTAGGCATATACAAAAGGAATTGTTAACAAATAAGCCTTCTCTATTGACGCATTTATACTTAGCTGTCATCAATCTAATACATTAAAAATTAAGGAATTAAAGTGGATCAAAAAAAGCATACCAATGAGCTAACTCATACTGATAACAGACTCATTTCTCTAAAAATTGAAAAACCAAGAAACTTAAAAAATGACGTACTTTCAGGTCTGACTGTGGCACTTGCCCTCATTCCTGAGGCCATAGCCTTTTCTTTTGTCGCCGGAGTGAATCCTAAAGTCGGGCTATATGCTGCCTTTATGATGGGGCTGATTACGGCCCTTTTTGGTGGTAGACCGGGCATGATCTCTGGATCTACCGGCGCCGTTGCTGTTATCTTTGCTCCTCTTGTGGCCAAGGTCGTTGAAGCGGGAACTAAAGCAGGAGCATCTTTTGAAGCTGTAACAGCAGACGCTTTAGGCTATCTTTTCTCTGCTGTTATCTTAATGGGATTGATTCAAATTTTATTTGGAGTTCTAAGGCTAGGGAAGTTTATTAGACTTGTTCCTCATCCGGTAATGCTTGGGTTTGTAAATGGTCTGGCGATCATTATTTTTCAGGCGCAGCTAAGTCAGTTCACAGTAAATGGAGAAATCTTAGCGGCAACTCCTCTTATGATCATGTGCGCTTTGATTGCCTTAACCATGTTAATAAGTGTTTTTCTTCCTAAACTAACAAAGGCCATTCCTGCTACATTGGCGGGAATTGTGGTGGTCTCTGCTATAGGGTATTTTTTAAATAAAATACATCCTGGCTCCGTTAGAACAGTTTTAGACTTTGTTCAAGATATGGACCCAAGTCTTACGACTATTCAGGCTGGGCTCCCAACCTTTGCCCTTCCTCATATACCAATAAGTTTTGAGGCGTTTAAACTGATTCTACCTTATGCCGTATTAGCTGCAGCTGTTGGTCTTATAGAGTCTCTTATGACATTAACGTTGATTGATGAACTTACGGAAACAAGAGGGAATGGAAATAAAGAATGTGTAGGACAAGGCCTAGCTAATGTCATTAACGGTTTTTTTGGCGGAATGGGCGGCTGTGCCATGATCGGGCAGAGTATGATCAATATTAGAGGCGGGGGAAGAGGAAGGACTTCTGGGATGTCTGCAGCTATCTTTTTATTGGCCTTTGTTGTTATAGGTTCAAGCTTAATAGAAATGATTCCACTTGCAGCTCTTGTTGGCGTTATGTTCATGGTTGTGATTGGAACTTTTGAGTGGTCTAGCTTAAGGCTTCACGGAAAAATTCCACTCTCAGATATTATCGTTATCACCAGTGTTTCTTTGATCACTGTTTTTGCTGACCTTGCCATCGCCGTTATGGTGGGAATCATAATGTCTGCCTTAGTTTTTGCTTGGGAGCATGGAAAATCCATGGGCTCTAAAAAGAGAATCATTGATGGGAAGACTGTTTATGAATTAGATGGACCACTTTTCTTTGGTTCAATAACTTCTTTTAAGGATATTTTTGATTTTAAGGAAGATGAAGAGCATGTAGTTATTGATTTTGCTAAATCAAGAGTTTGGGATCATTCAGGAATTGAAGCTCTTCAAAATATTACAGAAAGATATTCTCAGTATGATAAGAAGTTACACTTACTAAATCTAAGTAAAGAGTGTGCCAATCTACTTGGTAAAGCAGAGGGCATCGTTGAATTAAGTGTTATTGAAGATCTAGAGTGGCATATCGTCGACGATAACCTCGGTTAACCCTCATAAGAAGCGGCGATAGTTCCAATCATTAAAAGGATTCCTATGGCCGCAAATATCTTTGCCTTCAATGAATCCTTTTCTCTAATTACAAAATAATGCCTAACACTGGCACCGGCCATCGTCATCAGTATGAGTAAGACCCAGTTGTGATCATGAGCATAGATATTGGGAAAGTGATTCGTAAACATGATAAAAATTATCGGTAGCGTAAAATAAGTATTATGAGTTGAGCGGTTCTTAGCATTAATGGCCCATTTTGGATCTATGGCCTCACCTTTTTTACTCATCTCTACCATTTTTTTCATGCGAGGAATAATTCTTAAAAGAACATTCCCAACCATCCAAGTTCCGAGGATGGCGGCCACATGAATAAAGGCAATCCGGTGAAACATAGTGTGACATAAAAGATAGATCATCCCAGCGGCATAAAGAATAGTTAAGGTATGGGCCACGCCTTCTTTTTGAGCAAGGGGAGACTCCCAAAGAAGATCATAAAAAATCCATGAAACAAGAATACTACCTAGACCCCAAAAAATTGCCTGAGTACCGGTTATGGCCCATAAGTCTGAATCAACTAGCTGTTCACCGCCGTCTATATAGAACATCATGATCAGAAGAAACATACCAGACATCCAAGTCCAATAGGCCTCCCACTTGAACCAATGAAGAACTTTTGGAACTTCTGTTGGTCCCATCAGCATTTTTTCTACTTTATAAAAGCCGCCCCCATGAACCATCCATAGATCGCCCACATGACCTTCTCTTTTATTGTCCTGGTTTTTCACAAAAGAGCGGTCCATCCACATAAAGAATATAGAGGTCCCAATCCAGCAAACGGCAGTAGTAATATGTATCCATCGTCCCAGCAAGAGGGACCAGTCTATAATGTGGTCAGTCATAGTAAAATGATAGCGAGAGATTTCCAAAAGGGCTAGACAAAAAAAAGGCCCTGAATTCCAGGGCCTTATTTGTGTGTAGAAATTAAATTTATTCCAACTAATGATTCTAGGGTCTCAGTCTAGAAGAAATCGTCGAAATCATCAGCTCCGTGGCATCTTTTCCACTTTAAGTGGTAAACCATACCGGCAGTTACATCGGCAGAGTCAACAGTGGCTAAGGCATCATCACCTTGACGGTTGGTTTTAAGCATCATGGCCGTGTTAACTCTAAGGTTTACATCAGCACCACAGGCAGACCATACGTTAGCGAAAACACCAAGCTTATTCGTGATGAGGTAGTCATTATCAAATCCACCTCTAAAGTTTTTGCTGTAGCTTGGGCCTCTTTGACCGGCAAAAAAGTAAGATGCTGTGAATCTTGCTCTACCACCGCGAGGAACACTTACATACCCTCTATAGTCAACATCAATTAAAGATACTGAAAAACCTTGTGGCACGTGAACCGGGATTGCAATACTACAGTTCTTTCGTTGTAATTTCTTTCGTCCACCAGCTTCTACATAATACTCATCAAATAAAATTGAGAGTGACTTGTTGTCTGGTGATAGTGTTACTGAAGCTGAACCTGCAGGACAACCTTTACCGGCGTAACCTGGTTCGCCTAATTGGATATCATCAGCATATGCTGTTGAAGTTAATGCCGCTGCTACAAATAAAAAGGACAATAGTTTTTTCATTCTCTCCCTCCCGAAGAAAATTGGTTATACAAGCAAGAGCAAATCAATTCGCTCTGTTGTTTCGATGAACTCAAGTTATGGCAGCAAAATATTTTTTTCCAGTGAAAAAAACAAAAGGCTCGTATAACTGCGCCACGTGGTGCGGCCCTTTCGATACCTGCGCCACGTGGTGCGATAAGTTTTCAAACACTGATTTAAGACTTTCATCCTTTATATAAGGAAGTTAAAAAGAATCTAAGAAAGGATACTGCGGTCTAAAAAAAGTATCTATA
>JAIBDQ010000033.1 GCA_024686135.1 Halobacteriovorax sp.
CTACTCGATTTCCATTCAAAAGAGAACCACTGACGATTCTATTTTCGCCCTCTTCTAGTTCTCCTAAAGTGATGTCAGCTAAATTAGCCCCTAATCTAGTTTTAACTAACTTAGGGCTTTTTACCTGCGGTCCAGCGATTGAGATGATTCTATCAAGGTGTAACTTACCTGTAGTAAAAAGTTTTCCGATGGCAATGACATCCTGATAGCCAATTGACCAAACTGTTTTATTAGCATGAACAGGGTCTATAAAATGTATATGTGTTCCAACATTCCCAGCGGGGTGAACACCACTAAATTCATGAACCGCGACATCGTTGCAGTTAGGACCTTCAATATTTGAGCCGCCCTTTTTAACAAGATGTACTTTTCCAGTCGTTAAGTGAGTTAAAACCTTAACACCATTTTTAAAGTCACCACTATTATCATTAATGATCACTTGAGGGTCTGGACAAAGGGGGTTCGTATCCATTGCGTTAACAAAAATACTATGAGGCTCACTACCGATCTGAGGGACTTTTGAAAATGGTCTTGTTCTAAGAGCAGTCCAAAGCCCAGACTCAACAAGAAGACCTTCAACATCTTCTTTGTTTAAATCCTTAGGTTCTTTTCCAGAATATTTTGAGAAATCAACATGACCTTCTTCGGATGACACTTCAATAACTAGAGTTTCAAAAACTCTCTTATCACCTCTGTTGATTTCAGTAACTTTTCCTCCAGCAGGAGAAGTATAGATAACTCCTTCCGTTTTCTTGCAAGAGAATAAAGCTTGTCCAATTTTAACTTCATCACCAACTTTTACCAGCATGGAAGGTTTCATTCCATTATAGTCTGGACCAGTTAATGCGACTGTTTTTGTAGTAAGAGCAGAGCTAATTGTTTGAACGGGTTCACCACTTACGGGAACGTCGAGCCCTTTTTTGACATGTACCATAGGCCAAATTTCCTAACTTTGTTTTAGTTGTATAAAGATGCCCTATACTAGTAATATTCATGCATCTTTTCCAGACTATAAAGATAGGAAATTTATTATTTCTTTGTAAGAAACTAACTGGTCGCGACGCGACGAATCTCCTCACCAGTTTCGCTAATTTTCTTCCTTAGATCAGTTAAGTAAATATTGAAAGATTCAATTCCTTTTGTTTGATTTTCCAAATTTTTTGCTAGCTCAAAGTATCGCATCATGAAGTTTTCTAAATGAGGTCCTACTCTCAACTTTATTTCCTCACTGGCCTCGGCCAAAGGAATCTCAATATCTGGAATTCCACCAGAAAGCTCGAAAGAAGCTAGTTTAGTGTAGGTTAAACGAAATCGCCCAATGCCAGGTTTCCAAGATAAAAGCTCCCAATTATCACCGACTAAGCGCTTCATTCGAAAGCTGCTCTCAAACTCTTTCTCCCAAAGATAGGATTCAATTTGAAGGATTTGATTTTCTATAATTTCTAAGGCTGATTGTTCGATCATGATAAGTACCTCCTGTACTAAGTTTTCATGAAGATAAATTGCAAAACTGTTTCCAAGACCCGCTACGTGATTACAGCACGTTAGCTATCCTGATAGTTTTGGTTGATGTCAAAATGACTTTAATTTAGGTCAAAAAGAAACTTATTTTATAAGCAACATTTCTTATGTTTTTTACCAGAACCACAGGGACAAGGATCATTTCTTCCAACCTTTGGGCCTTCTCTTTGGATTTGTTGCTTAACGATGACTCCATCGTGAAAATACCAACGACCATCTTTTTTTATAAAGTCTGCGACCTCTTGATGATCAAGCTCTTCATCCTCAACGGCATAATGGGCCACGAACTCAATTCTACCTATATCGTCCGTTTCCTTACCTTTTTGAACATCAAGAATTTCTAACCCTTGCCACTCTGAATTTTCGGACCATGTTTTGATTTCTTCTTTATTCACTTCCCCTCGAGTATCAGGGTTATGACTTTCATAAATATAATCAATCTCACTCTTAACAAAAGCACTATATCTAGAACGCATTGTCTCTTCTGCAGTAGCCGGAAGACTATCCCCTTTGTGAAAAGGTTCACAACATTTTGAATAATCTTTTCCACTATCGCATGGGCAATTCGACATAATTTTCTCCACCTTTAGAACCGGTATAACAAATCCGTAAAGCTCGTACTATTTTCGTCAAAATGTACCTTACTCTCAAGAATTCGACTAGATATAAAAGTAAAATGGGGTTTTAGAATCTTCTGATAATAAGTGCGGCTTCTTCTGAGGGCATACTCATCATGGAATTCCAGGTCTTCCACTTGACGGTCGAGTTCCTTATCTGTTGGCACACTTAGATACAGATATTTTACTTTTTGCGCCATAATCGGCAAACAGAACTTTAATTCATCCTCCGATAAATATTGCAACACGCTAGTGCAAATCCCAAGATCAAATGATTTGGAACTGTCCTTTTGCTTTTGCGCCCATTTATAGAGATCGATATTTTCAAGCCTTACCTTTGCAGAAGAACAAGGTTTTAACTTTTCAACATCTGCCTTTGCAAAAATGTATTTGCTCGGCTCTATCCCGTGAGATCGATAAGGGATAAACTTCTTTAGTGCTTGCTTAAATAAATGTCCCGTTCCAAAACCAAAGTCAATAACTGAGCTAATATCAATAAAGTCTAATCTAAAAACCAAATCCATATACTCAACATGTTCTTTTGCATTTGCAATGCCATCCATCTCACTTGGTTTTGAATAATTTTCATCCCAGTATTCTTTTTTAAAACCCGAAGCCCCAACTTCTTTCTTAGCCAAAGACCACACTCCTCACTTTCATAAAGCCACTCAAGCCTCGATAGATATTTAAGATAATCATTCCGGCCCAAATAATAGCGAGGGACTCCTTCATTTGTCCCACGGTCGCTATCGGTAAGAAAACAATGATTCCACCTATCATCATATGAATTCTTAAATATTTAAATTCTTCTAACCCAAAAAGAAGACCGTCGTATACAAAGGCGATTGCATTAAAAAGTTGAGATAATACGATCATTAACCAGAAGCTAAAGATCAATTTTGTAACATCAACATCTTTAGTAAAAAGTGAAATGATAAACTCTCCACCAAAAGCATAAACGAAGGTAAATACGAGACCGATAACTCCACCTAAAAGAAGTAATCTCTTATAAATCAATCTCAGATTCTTTATATCTCCCATTGAGTAGTACTTAGCTCCTAGAACCGTACCAGTAACAGCTACACCGTCTAACAAAAAAGAGCAAAAGAGCCATACCTGCAAGAGGATTTGGTGAGCAGCAAGATCTTGAATCCCAAGAGACGAAGCAAACCTGGTTGAAAGAAAGAAACAAGTTGTAAGCGTAAAAGAACGGCCAAAAATATTTATGGAGTTTTTACCGAATTGAAACCACCGCTCCTTCTTAATTTTACTCTTAAAAAATCTTCCTTTAATATTTTTATCATTTATAAGAATATAAAAAGAAATTAGACTCCCTAAAGTAAAAGAGCCCGCTGTTCCCCAAGCAGCTCCTTCTAGTCCCCAATCAAAAACAAATAAGGCCAGATACGTCACGGTTGCATTTATTACAGTAGTAAGCCCCACCATAAAAAAGCTTATATTAACTCTACCAAGTCCTCTAAGTAGAGAAACCAAGGTTGTATAAAGTAAAGTAAAAGAGTGACCATAGACACGAATTGAAAAATAAGCATCTGTGTGGGCGTACACTTTAGGAGTCACTCCAACCATCTTATAAAGTAAGGGTTTGGCCAACCAAAGAAATAACGTCGTGACTAGGCCAATAAACAGTGCCACTAGCAGCGCCGTTTTCACTGATTCAGAAACACTTTGCGGATCACTTCCGATACTCGAGGCAACAGATTGAGTTGATGCATGGACCAGAAAATTGAACATCCAAGTAAAAGAACTGATTAAGGTAACAGCTAAGGCCATTCCCCCCAACCATTCAGTACTAACTTGACCAACTAGAGCAGTATCCACTGTGGCACTTAGAGGTTCTAATAAGGATGATAGAATCGAAGGAAGAGAGAAGAGAAATAATCCCTTATAAGAAAAATCCTCTCTCTCCATAATTTATTCCTAGAATGGCTGATATATCGCGAGACCAACTGCTACAAAAGTTAAAACTAATATACCGATAAGAGCTAGACCCCTATGAGACTTAAGCCTCTTGGCCAAAACTGGACCTAAAATAGCAATTAGTGCCCAAATCGTAATTTTTGCATGAATCCAGCCAGGCCATTTTTCCCCAGGCATCGTTCTGGCAAGTAATCCCATTCCCGCCACTAAAATAATAAATGATGAAATTCCGGACATAATCTTTGCAATCTTCGGAGGATTTTCCATCAAAAAACTGGCTGAAATTCCAGAGATGAACATAAATAAACAGATAAAGTGAAGAAACTTGTAAACTTCGTAACTCATTATAGTCTCCAAAGAGGTTAAAATACGTGTGTCCCCTATTTATGGCCCAATTGCGCCAAATTGTCCTGAAAATTGATAGATTTAGTCTTCAATAAAGCTATTACAGGCTTGTTTAGCACCGTAAGTAGGCTAAAATATAAGTATGATGAATTCAGCATTTGGTAAGCCTCGGGGAGTCAAAGTCTATCGTGGGGCCTACGAATATTTAAAAAATGACAATATCTATGCCGAAGAAAACTTCGAAGTCTTTCGGGATCCAAATGACATGGGGGTCCACTTTGTCGCCCAACAAATGGCCAGAGTTAGTACTGGAGAGATTTTAAGAATCAATATGGACTATGTTGTTAACAAAGAGTTTATCCCTCAGTTTGTTAGTATTGAAAAAATTCTAGGTAAAGACCATGTCAAAGAGCTTTATGCCTTTGATAAAAAATCTAATGTTGTTCTCTACGAATACGAATCCAAAACTTTTCGTAAGCAGGAAGAACTAATTGTTACCCCTAAGTTTCATATTACCACTCCTCTCGCGTGTACCAGTTGCTTATTTATAAAGTCGAAAAAAGAAGACCCAACTTCGAAGAATATATATTTAACATTAAAGAGCTATAATAACTGGAACTATATAGATACTCCTGAAATGCAAGTTTTGACCCTACAAAGAATGAGTACTGTATCTGAAAATATTAAAATATCTGGAAATACAGTTTCCGGTCTAAGGTACAATATCTTTGAAGAAGAACAAGAAGACGTGAATAATCCTAAAAAGAAAATAATCAATCCACCGGTCATAAAGATGACTCTTAGTAAATATTCAGCAATTCCTTATATCCTTCAAACTAATGACGGAATAAAGATACAGGTTAAATACTTTAACGATCTAGAACCAGATTAAGCGTCAAAACTTTCAATAAACTCTTGAACTCCACTGCAAGCCTCTTCGATGCCCGTTCTTCTAATTTTATACGGCTCCATAAGCTTTACGAGCTTTTCCATAGTATTGCCTTTCCAGTTTTTTATTCTTGAATCAACAATAATAACTCCCCCGATATCACTTTCTGTTCGAAGAAGCCTTCCAAGTTTTTGATGAAGGCTACGAGTTCTATGAGCTAAATAATAGTCAGTGAATTCATTTCCTAAGTTGGCTTCGTAAAAATTTCGGCGATCGTTAATAACCTTATCCATTCTAAGGTCAGGAATTTTATCTATAAAGACAAACTGTAGGGCCTGCCCTGGAATATCAATTCCTTCGCCAAAACTTTCCATTCCAAGAAGGACCCCCTCGCCTGATGATTTAAACTCATCTATAATATTAGATCCCATACCTTGAATAAAGAGCGGGATCTCCCCCTCAAATTCTTTAAGTAGGATTTCTCTAGCAGTTTCAAATCTTTTACGTGCTGAAAATAACAAAAGACTTCTACCACCAAGTTCACGAACCAATTTAATAATTGAACTTAAGGTATCCTCTACAAAGTGATTATCATAAAAAGGAAGAGTATCATCACAAAGATAAACCTTCGTTTTATTTTCGTAATCGTATGTGGCAGGCAAAAAGAATCCTGTTTTAAATCTTTTCTCAGGTTCTAGGTAACTGTACCCAGTGGACCATTCAATTCCTCTGGTCCCTCTATCTCCATGTCCGTTACCTAAGGTTGCACTTGTGTAAACAACACTAGCACTTGTTTCTAATAGCTTGTCATGGAGAACTCGTCCCACATCGATAGGCGCAGCTAAAATCAGGTATCCATTTGACTCATGGAACTTAAGTGAATGGCTATAACCTTCTACCTTATCTAAAATAACATTGAATGCATTTAGAAAGTCTTCAAGTTGCCCCCAAAAGGTCTCGAACCTAGTTAAGGCAATAATTTGATTATCGTCCTCTAGTGAGTTCACTTCCCACATACTAGAAAAAGGTAAAAGGTCATTATAATAGTTTTTCAAAATATGACGAATACTATCTAGGTGGTTGTAAATCCCAACTCCAGATGATTCCTCATTTTGATTTCGGCTCACCATTGGAACTTCATTCCAAAAAACTGATGTATATTTAGGTCTTTTCTTAAAATATAACTCTGCCAAATCAGGAAGCGGCTTTAAATGATCATCGAGCATCTGACAGGTTGATAATGTCATTTCCCGAAGCTTGTTTATTTTTTCAGTGCTGTCTCCTTCATTTTCTTCAAACTGGGCAAGCAAATAAAACAGGGAACCTATCCCTTGAAGATTAGTTAAGCTTTTAACGAAATTTTCAAGATCATTTTGTCCGACCTCTAGAGAAAAACTACTGGTGGTTTCGTCTTCTATTTTATGGGCTTCATCAACAACAACATAAGAGGGTCTTGGAAATCCCCTTGGCCAAGAAAACATCAAGCTATGATTCCCTAAAATGATATTGGCATCTTTGGCTTCTCTTAGGCCTGTTAAGTAAGAACAATCTTGCTTGAAGGGACATTTATTTCCCGTACAGGCCCTAAAGTCGACAGCAATATCTTGTTCTTTCTTAGCAAAGCTTTTAAATCTTCTTTTAAGAGCATAAGGCAGATCATCTCGAACAACTTTTTCTTCGTAAGGCATTAAGCTATTGTGAAAGAAAAGTGCTTCGAAGAACATATCCGTGAACTTTATTTCAAAGTCTCTAGCCTCAAATAAGAGGTCTTCCTTGATCCCTTCTCTAAAAAGTAATTCACAAAGATGGTTACCAGAACCAATAAGTCTTTTTACTTTAAGCTCGCTATCGTTCAAGTTTAATAATGACCTGATCTGAGGGACGTCTTTACTTAGAGCTTGATGCTGTAGTGTTTTAGTTCCCGTAGCGACAAGTACTTGTTGGTTTTCCTGCATACTAAAAAGCGCTGCAGGCAATAAATAACCTAAGGTTTTCCCCGTACCAGTTGGGGCCTGCACAAGAGAGTGAATCTTATTTTTAAAACTCTGACCTGTCTTTAAAGCGAGATCTTCTTGTGACTTTCTATAGCGATAAAAAGGAAGTTTCTTACTTACCTCCATCTCATCTCTTAAAATATTCTTTATATTATCACCGCTAAAAACGAGAGGTGGAGCTATATAGTTTTCAATAGTGTTTTTATTAATCTCATCGATTTTCTTTTGGGTCGCGACTTCCTTCGCCTCGACGAGGTCAAAATCTATTGCCTCCGCAATATTAAAAAGGTCCTCTCTATCCTGCATAAAGAATTTGGCATACCACCAGTCCTCTTGGGCATACTTCTTAAACAAGTTCGTATATAAAACCGATTTATTAGAATCAGATTTGATAATAAAAGTCGCCAAGAGCAGAACTTTTATAAGATCCAAACTATCTTGAAACCCCCTATGCTCTTCCTTATCAGCAAGGCCCCATTCAGTAATAAACCCTTCTAATTTTAAATTGGCTCGTTCAGGAAAAAGGAGCGCCAAGTAAAGCATTGAATCTTCGTAAGATTCGCGGCCTTCATCCTCTCCGGCATCCACCTCTAACTCGTCAAAGCTTGGGCCTAAGAAACTCTCTTCAAAGCCCGCATTATGAGCAATCAAAGAACAGCCATAAAGTTCTTGAATCTCCTGCTCTACATCTTCCCAGCGAGGAGCTTTTTTTAATTGCTTTGGTTTAATTGAGGTTAACTTTTGAATAAAGTAAGAAAGATGCCCCTCATGCCTTACTAAGGAGTCAAACTTTCTTACGAGCTTAGTTCCCTCGAACTCAAGGAATCCCACATCGATAATATTATCATTAACGGGGTTTATTCCTGTCGTTTCGATATCTATTGCGGCCCAACGACCTAACTTGCCTTCATGCGTCACGGAAATTCCTCTTAAAAAGCTTCGGATAGGATGATTTTCTCTTTCCTGTGTCCTATACTCCTTTATTAAAAACGAAAAACCAAAGAACTTTAATGAATACGGCTATCATTTTTCAAATTCAATCTTTCTTAATCTTAAGTCTCATTTATTTTGGTGTTTACCAAAGAAGAAATCGTTCTTTACATGTAAAAATAATGGCTTCCGCAATTATTTGGGATATTTTATTAGTACTTCAGATACAACTTAATAGAAGTGCCATCCAAAAAGCAGTGAAAGTTGTTGAAAACCCGATGATCCTAACGGTTCATGTTTGCATTGCAGTATCAACCGTCCTTCTTTATTTCGCTTTAATCTACACAGGGCGAAAGCTTCTCAAAGGAGAATCTGCTATAAGACCTAAACATAAGCTTCTGGGAATAAGTACAGTAGTCCTCAGAACACTTACTTTTATTACTAGTTTTTTTGCGGTTTAAAATATGGAATTTGAAAAAGTAAAAGATTTAATTAAGACAAGTATAACTGATGCTGAAGTGAGGGTAACTGACTTAACAGGAACTCAAGATCACTTAGGTATTCTCATTATAAGTGATGCTTTTGAAGGAAAAAGACTTCTTCAGCAGCACCAGATGATCATGGATATTTTAAAAGAAAGTTTAAAAGAAGAAATACATGCTGTTCAATTAAAAACATTAACATACGACAAAGCGAAAAATGCTGGTCTCCTATAGTGATAGGAGTGGAGGATATAAGAATGAGCGAAAAGAATAATCCATTTAATATTTTAGGTAGTGATCAAGTTCCAGAAGAAGGTGGACAGGCCATAAGCCAAGCTCCAGCTGGTTCAAATATCAATGAGAAGATTGATGGGCTTATTGGCTCAAGTGATATCTTCTTGTTTATGAAAGGCAATCCAGAAATGCCACAATGTGGGTTTTCTGCAAATGTTATTGGGATGCTAAATTCCGTCGGCGCCAAGTATAAGACTTTTGATATTCTATCCGATATGGATATTAGACAAGGTGTTAAAGACTATAAAAACTGGCCAACTTTCCCTCAACTTTACGTTAAAGGGGAATTGATTGGTGGAAATGATGTCATCACGGAGCTTTATGAAACCGGTGAGCTAAAGGGTGAACTAGGGCTTCCAGCTTAGTAGGATTCTAACAGTTTCAAGTATATAGCCCCATTGTTATGGGGCTTTTTTATTTTTGAACTTATTGGGGCAAAATAATAAAAAGAATCGTAGGCAGGCCATTTACAGGGAATAAAAATGATTTAGGATGGTAATTTATCCAGCCTAGAGGTTATCTAATGACATTAAAAACAGTAAAAGTTCCAAAAGAAATCGAGCCGCTTTTTGAAGCAGCGGAGTCTATGATTTCTAAAAGCTTCGAAAAGTTAGACCTAAGGCCGGAAAGTGGGCAAGTTTTTATTGATGATGAGAGGTATATCTTAGTTAGAGCAGAGTCTCTATCAGTTAACTTCTTTAGCTTTCTTATGAATATGTATCCAACAATGGATGAGCATGAAGGACTTGCTTCTTCATCAAAAGTTCTTTTTGATATGGGCTATTCAATTGGGCAAAGTGATGCTCGTTGCTGCAAAGAAAAGAAGCCTCAATACGAACCGTTAAGTTTACTGGCGGCAGGTCCTATTCATTTTGCATTTTCTGGCTGGGCCTTCGTGGAAATTCTTGAGTCCAGCTCGCCAACCCCTGATGAAGACTTTTTTCTCCTATACAATCACCCCCATACTTTTGAATCTGACAGTTGGCTTAATTCCGATAAGTCTCCGAATTTTTGCACCTGTCATATGAATGCGGGTTATAGCTCTGGTTGGTGTTCTATTGCCTTTGACCTCCATCTGAAGTCTGAAGAGGTTTTATGTAGGTCTAAGGGTGATAAAACCTGCCAATTTATCATGGCCCCACCCCATAAATTAGAAGCTCATATAAAAAAATATAAGAAAGATAAACCTGAATTATTTTAGTGAAGATTAGTACTTATAATTATATTTTAAATACCCTACTTCGAGTCGCTCCTTTCTTTGCGGAAACAGCCCTTAATCAAAGCATCAAGAAAGCTGGTCATACCATCGATTCGATTAGTGCCGGTGAAATGCTAAAAGTACTAAAAGCAGAAGTATTACCAAAGCTATCAGAGAATAAAGAATATATTACTGACTCTCTAATCTTGGCTAACACCTCTACAATTCAAACAAATGCAGAAAATAAAATTATTCATATCGACGGTCCTCTAAAAGCGATACTAGACGTCGAACCTTCCTTTGAGTCTTTGAAAGCCCTAGGATTTATTAAGGAATATAAGAAGACTTATAGAACAACAGTTAGAGAAATTGAGCTTGATCATAATATTTTTAAAGTATCGATCTCTCCTATTTATGATAACGAAAGAGCTATCATTGGAACTCTTTCAACAATTGCCAACCTTTCACTTCAAAGAGAAATTGAAGATGAAATTATTCATTATAGTGAGAACTTAAGAAAAGAAGTTCAAGCTAGATTAGATGCCGAAGATGAACTTAAGGAAAATCAGTCCCTACTTTTTCATTCCTCAAAACTTGTTGCTCTTGGGGAAATGGCCAGTGGAATTGCTCACGAGATTAACAATCCCCTTGCCTCGATAAAGCTATCAATTGATCTCATTAACAAGCTTATTGAAAAAGAAAAACTTACAGAAGAAAAACTCCAAAAAGAACTTAAGTCTCAGTTAAGCCTTGTTGATAGAATTGGAAATACGATTATCAGCATGAAAAAACTAAGTCGTCCTTCGGATGACGATGACTTTACTTTAGTTTCTATCAAGCAAGTTATAAATGATGTTGTGACCTTAAGTAGTGAGAAGTTTATAATTAATGATGTTGATTTAAGAGTTCATTACGAAAAAGAAGATATTTTTGTTTATGCTCAAGAAACTCAATTAGGACAAGTAATAATAAACCTCATTAACAATGCCTTCGATGAAATTTATGATCAATTCCAAGATCCTTGGATTGAGATCGATTGGCACCAGACAGAAGCCTTTAACTTTATTACGGTCACCGATTGCGGATTAGGTATTCCTATCGAAAGTGCAGAAAAAATCTTTAATCCATTCTATTCAGGAAAAATGGATAAGGGAGGAACGGGGCTTGGTCTAAGTATTTCAAGTCAAATTCTAAAAAGCCATCATGGCTCCTTGTATATAGACCACAATTCCCCAAACACAAGATTTGTGATAAGCTTGCCTATAAGCGAAAAGGAATAACATGATAAAGAAAATACTTATTGTTGATGATGAACCACATATTTTAAATTCAATGAAAGAGCTTTTGGAGCTCGAAGAAAAAGAGGTTGAGACTGCATTAAATGGTAAGATTGCACTTGAATTACTTAAAAAGGAAAGTTTTGACCTCATTATTTCAGATGCAAAAATGCCACAGATGAATGGACAAGATTTCTTAACTGAAGTTAGAAGAGAAAATAAAGAGGTGAAGTTTATTATCCTTACTGGAGAAAGTGAATTCTCCCAAGAAAAATTAAAAAGTATTGGTGCGGACGCCGTTTTCTACAAGCCCCTAGACTTTGATATTTTAATAGAAACAATTAGCACTTTTTAATCTTCATTCATCCATTCAGAAAATTCTACATTATGATAAACCTTTTGGACGTCGTCATCATCTTCGAGCATATCAATTAACTTATTAAAGGTATTCCAGGCATCCTTAGAAATTTCTTTTTCAAAACTGGCCACTCTTTGTAGTCCGGCTTCAATAGTTTCAAGCTTTAACTCTTCTAGCTTTTTCTGAGCCTTTCCGAAGTCTTCCATGGCCGTAGTTATCGTTGTAATCCCCTCTTCCGTTTCAACGTCCTCAGCCCCTGCATCAATCATTTCCATGGTGAATTCGTCTTCATCTTGAATAAATTCAGACTTTATTGAAAAAATTCCTTTTCTATTAAAAGTCGAAGCTAAACAACCATCTTTTCCTAGAGAGCCATTAAATTTATTAAAATAAGACCTAACAGAGCCAACTGTTCTCATATTATTATCTGTCGCGCATTCAACAAATATACCGATTCCATCTGGTCCGTAACCTTCAAAGGTAACTTCTTCGTAATTATCACCTCCTGCCCCAGAGGCCTTTTTTATGGCCCGTTCAACGGTATCTTTAGGCATGTTCTGCCCTTTTGAGTTTTGAATAGCTAGCCTTAATCTTGGATTAGAATCCGGTTCAGGGCCACCATCTTTTACTGCGACAGTTATTTCTTTAATAAGTTTGGAAAAGATTTTTCCACGTTTTGCGTCTTGAGCACCTTTTCGGTGTTTGATATTGGCAAACTTACTGTGACCTGCCATGGGAGTAACTCTCCTTTCTACGAATTATAATGAGTGCCATTGTACTTAGGAGTAATCCCATTGAAAAGACGAGAAGAGCGACCCAAAATCGGCTTTGCATTACCCAGTATGTTACCTTAGCACCGCCCCTAACCGTTTTTGCGAGCCATGGATTTTCTAAAACATAAGGAGCCATCTTCGGTCCCCACTTATAATAAAACTTAATAAAGAGCCTTCCCAGTTTTGAATCACTTAAAGTCTCGTCTCTAAAGTTTCTAAAGTAGTCGATGATTGGATGATCCCCATTAAAACCTGCCGTTAATAAAAAACAGCCATTCTTTTTTAGTAGAGCTTCAATTGTTTGTGGAGTTGCACTTATGCAGTTTGAAATAAGAGATGCAAACTTAAACTTATCCTCAAAATAAATGGCAAACTTATAAGTCTGATCGTTTACTAAGGGTTTTATAACAGTATCACCAGAAGAATTTGTTGAGGTCGATACATAAGGAGTCCCCTGGGAGATCGTGTTACTAAAAAGAGTTTGGCAGGCATTTGATCCAAAATCAAAAGCCACAATAGAATTCAATTCTTCAAAATTAAAACCTTGGTATGTTGCCGTCAAACGAGCATCCCCTTTAGCCAAGGTACTCATCGTAATTGTATTTGAATAAACTCTATTACTTAGATTTACTTCGTAATAAACGCCGCCAGCTCTAGCGGCAGGATCAATAGTATTCCCAACTCCATCAGGTCCAGTTGCGATATAAAAATAAACGAGTGCATCTTGAGTAGTGGTTGGTGAAGAGTTTGACAGTAAGTTCGAACAATCGAGATCTGCGGCCGAAGCCCCGCACATACTTGCCAAGGTAATATCAAATGTCTTTCCAACCTGATCAACTGTAACAGAAGTACTGGCTAAAACTTTGTAAGCGGTACTGCCGGAATCCTTAATTGCCGCATGCAAGAATTCCCCACCCGCTACAGTGGCCAAGTCTAGAGTAAAGCGAAGAGTTCCGGTCATCGCACTTCCAACTGTTACTGCAGTTGGTAGATTAATCGCATTAGAACCAAAAGTGCTGTAATCTTGGCTGTTGGTGGTTCCATCATTGGACTTAACTGGTACGTAGGTTTTCGCTGGAGCGACTTCTGAAGTTCCATCACCGCTTGGCGAATCGACCACAAGAGAAAAGCTTGATGTATTGATTAACGTGACAACTGGGGCAGAGGCACTATTTATACGAACTGTGGCAGCAAAAGATTGCCCCAAGCAAATAAGAAAAATAAAAAGAGCACATAGGCTTCTTCGCATCTAGTAAACCTCTATAGTTACGGATAATTATCCCAATATTTAACATTGTCAGTCAAATATTTGCTAAACGTCTATCCATGGCTATAATCCGCCCATGAATAGGCTTATATCAATCATATTTTTAGGAGTTTTTGCATTGAGTTGTATAAATCCTCAATCTGCAGCTAAAAACAAACGCAAATCAGTTGAAGTTATGGCCGATCAAATTGCCAATAAGTTTTCTGATGTTCCGCACATTAGTATTGAAGAATATCTAAGCTGGAAAAAAGAGAGTAAACAGACAGTTCTTATTGATGTGAGACCAATTCAAGAAAGAAAAGTTAGTATTATTCCCGGTGCCATTAGCATCGATGAATTCGAATCAAACTCACAGAAGTACGAAGATAAAAAAATCATCGCATACTGTACGATTGGCTATCGAAGTAGTGAGTATGTACGAAAACTTAAAAAGAAAAAGCTTGAGGCTTATAACTTAAAAGAGAGTTTACTTGGTTGGGCCCATCGTGGGCTTATGTTTGAAAAAGACGGAACTCAAACTAAGAAAGCTCATGTTTATGAAGAAGCATGGAACTTTCTTCCCGCGGGGTATGAGGGCATTTTTGAGTAAAGAAATTATTTCTATTAATGGCACCATTTCCAAACCAGGAGAAGCTTTAATTTCAGTAATGGATAGAGGTTTTCTCTATGGAGATTCTGTCTATGAGGTCACCTTAACCTATAATAAAATCCCTTTTCTCTTAGATGAGCACCTGGATCGTCTTTACCGTTCTGCCAAATCAATTCATATGAAGTTTAGTTTTAGCAGAGAAGACCTGGTCAATGAGATCTTTAAAATTGTAGAAAAACTTACTGGAGATAGACTCTATATCAGGATAATCGTTACAAGAGGTATCGGAGAAATCAATCTTGATCCGGCAGCATCGAAGACGAATAATTTAGTTATCATTGGCAGACAACTACCCGTCTATCCTAAAAGCTGGTACACGGAAGGTGTTAGTTTAATCGTTTCAGATGTCCTAAGAAACTCAAAGAGATCAATCGACCCTAATGTTAAGTCTGGAAACTACCTAAATAATGTTTTGGCCATGGCAGAAGCTAAAGAAAAAGGTGCCTTTGATGCTATGATGTTAAATCACAAAGGAAATATAACCGAAGGTACGACCAGTAATATTTGGATCGTAGAAGGAAGTAAGTTTATTACTCCTCCATTAGAAGCGGGACTCCTAGGAGGTATTACAAGAAAGAGCCTTTTAATTCTTGCTTCAAAAAATGGATTAGAAGTTAGCGAAGAAAATATTACTCCCGAGAGACTAAAGAAAGCGGATGAATGCTTCTTAACTAGCTCCACCAAAGAGATTGTTCCCATCATAAAAGTTGATGAAACGTTGATTGGTACAGGAAAACCAGGAGCAAAAACGCAAAACCTTCACCAAATCTATAAGAAGTTTGTCATGGAATATATCAGCTAACATCTTAATATTATTGTCTTTATTACTAATTCACACCTATTTCGCACTTGCCCCTATCTGTTGACACTTAACTCTAAGATAGGTAGATATAGCCCTTACAATTTTAACTAGTTACTTAGGTAACGCAGAGTCAATTTAGTTGGAGTAACAAATGGCAAAATCAACTACTGGCCGTAGCAAATTCAAAATGCAACGAGCCCTTGGCATCGAACTTCCAGGTCTTGGAAAAGCAGGTGCCCTTGAACGTCGTCCATACGGACCAGGTGTTCATGGAAACAAAAGAAAGAAGATCTCTGATTACGCGATCCGTTTAAAAGAAAAGCAAAAGCTTACTTTCCATTATGGAATTCGTGAAAAACAACTTGTTAAGTACGTTAAGGCTGCTAAAAAAGTTAAAGACAGAGCTTGGATGGAAACACTAGTTATCGGTCTTGAGTCTCGTCTTAACAATGTAATTTTTAGACTAAACTGGGCACCTTCAATCCCAGCCGCTTCTCAAATGGTTGCTCACGGGCAAGTACTTGTTAACGGAAAAAAAGTCGATAGAGCTAGCTTCATAGTAAATAAGGGCGATGTTATTTCTCTTACTGAGAAAGGATACAACAACCAAACTTACAAGCACGCTCAAACAACACCACGTCTTCCTGCTGTTCCTGCCAACTACAAAGTAGAGGGTGGAGACCAAAAGAAAGCGACTATGGTAGAGCTTCCTCTTCCAACTGATATTCCTTTTGAGTATCAAGGTCAGCTTGTGACGGAATACTACTGGAAAGTTAGTTAATTTAATTACAAATTTTCAATACGAAGAGGGCTCGTTTTTACGGGCCCTTTTTTTTGGAGGCAGACAACACCACAAAGGGAGTGTCATTGACCTCCCCGAAGCCCCGTTGAAGAAACGTCCTCATAGTCATGATGATCAAGAAAGACAATATTTAGGTTTGGAAACTTATGAACCTGCTTCTCAAGTTCACTTGAGTTAGCTCCTCTAGGAGCCACATACAAAGTGGCAATATGTTTAACCAGTTCAGTGGCATCTTTCCACTTATGAAGATTTAAGAAACTATCGTCTCCTAATAATAAACTCTTCCTTTTTACTTTAACCTGAGGAAGCCAATCGACGGTTGGATTCCCCGAGTCCTTGCCTAAGAAGCCAGGGTAGATACTATAATCAGTTTCACGCAATCTATATAAAAGATCTTTCACTAACTCCCAGGGTCTTTGACGACTCTCTCCCTCTTTCCAAGGATTAAAGTCCGGAACTATGACAATTACTTTTCCAGGGCAAAGGTCTAAGCAGGCACGATGTCCAAGATGCCAAGGATTGAAGGTTCCTGGATAAAAAATAACCTCATCAATAACTTCCGACTTTAATAACCAACTCGGAGGTTTCCCCACCCCACCAGGCATAAAAGAGAAAGTTTTTCCGAGTTCATCACAAAAACTCATTTCCTTTTCGATAGAGTCGAAATTAAGTTCATCAGGATTAAATGTTTTAGAGTAATAATCAGTATGCATTCTTTCTCTTTTTACGGTAACTATCTACAGTATAAATGAAAATTCCTATCCATATGAGTAGGAAAGTAATCAGCCGCTCGCTAGTCATTGCCTCATTATAAATATGAACACCTACCAGTAACTGTAGACTAGGAGCGATATACTGTAAAAAACCTACCGTACCTAAGTCTAAGTGTCTAACGGCATTGTTAAATAGCCATAAAGGAGAAACTGTAACCACACCGGCCATAAAAATATAAAGGACTACCTTTGGACTGACTTGAAGAAAAACAAGCTGTCCCTTGGTTCCTAAAAATATAAAATAAATAGCCACGGGAATAGTCCACACAAACATTTCAAACAGTAATGCAGACTGGGCAGAGAGTTTAGACTTCTTTTTTAAAAATCCATAAAGTGAAAAGGTTCCTGCAAGAAAAAGAGAAATTACAGGACTTCCTGAATTAGAAAAGAAGAGCAGCCCTACTCCTAAAGAAGCCAATGCAATTGCTAGAAGTTTTAGCCTTCCCATCCTTTCACTAAAGAAGAAATAACCCGTAAGGATGTTTATAAGTGGAGTTAAATAATACCCGAGACTTGCATCCAAAATATGATCGTTGTTCACTGACCAAACAAAAAGATACCAGTTAGAAAAGATAAGAAGACTAGATAACAATAAGTATCGATCACCTATTTCCTTTAGTTCGTCTAGTAATTTCCTTCCCCGCTTAATTAAAAGCAAAAGACCCAAGCATAAAAATCCCCAAAGAATTCTATGTCCTAAAAGTTCGATTGAAGAGATATAAGAAATCTGTTTCCAATATATTGGAGCAAGACCCCAGATTAGAAACGCTCCGAGCGCATATAAAACTCCCCTCAAAGCTGAATTTTCGGATGAAATATTCACAATCTCTACTACCCAACCTTTTTTTATGATAGAAGCACTTAAGGAAATATTATGAGTGCCTTCAAACTAGAATACAAAGATTTTGATTTCACCATTTATCTGGATAAAGATCCAGGGCATGAACCTATTGAGCGTTGGAACATCCTAACAAATGAAGATAAGGCACTAATCGATTCTGGTGAAATGGCCTTCTATTCCCTATCAATAACAAGTAAAAATAAGGAGGAGTCCGTTATCCATTTCATCCCTGGTGTTCAGCTTCCTGTAGACGAAGAAGACCAAATGGTGGACTTAGAAATCATTCTTCTAGACGAAGGTCTTCTCGATGAGATCCTGGAGCATTGGAAATTAAAACTAAGCCAAAAGAAGGTCCCTTTCTGGGCCTAAGCACCTAATAATACTAGACAATAAAACCTATACATATTACACGATGCATTGAGTCATTAGAGGTGAGCTAGTACTATCTAAGTCTATGAAAAAACTAATCTTCGCCCTACTTGTTGTACTAAACTTGAACCCAGCCTCTGCTGATGAAGTCACTATTAAAGACTTAATCTACTTTGAAGGCAAGATCCAGTCTCTACTAGATAATAAAGCTGAACTGGCCGATGATCCTTCCGCTGAATCACGCCATAAAAAGATACATAACTTTACTAATAATTTTGGTCATCAACTTCTTAATGAACTTAAAGAAGACAAACCTCTTAATGGCTATCAGTTAGCTATCCTTAACTTATCAGTTGGGGCCTACCTTCAGATTTCAAGTGAGTACTTTGATCAACTCAAGTCAATAGAACCAGGTAGAGCTGAATTTAACGGAAGTAATCGAACTTTAAGTTGGGGAATTTTATATAGCCAACTTCTTCAAGACTTTAAGCAAACTTATGATCTTTTTTATAGAAGTACTCCATTAAGAAGAGTTGTCAAAGATCAGGCTCAATTAAATAATTCAGGTCTTGGAGCTTTAGAGAAAGTCACTAAAAATATTCTTAATAAAGAAAAGGTTAGAAAACTTGAAAAAGTAATTGTCGACTACCAATTGAATTCGCATAAAAGTAAAAACAAGAGACTAAGAGCAAAACTTCAATCAACTTATATTTATAATCTTGTTGAGCAGGATAAATCTCTTAAAGAGTTTTATAAAGTAAGTAGCTTTGGGATTTCCTTCTCCGATGGATTTGCAAACTCCACTGGCTCAGTAACCGGCGGTCTTTCAGCTGGATTTGGTGCTCTTGTAGGGCCAATTGAATGGAGAGAAGGAAGACTACATAAGAATAAAAAGGCCCAAGAGGAACTCTTGAAGAGACTTAAGCCATTAGACTTACTTCTTGAAAAAAAGAGCTTCAAACTTACCGATTATACAATTCCAGGGCACTGGGGACATATCGCTGTTTGGTTAGGAAATGAAGAGCAACTTAAAGAAATAGGTATGTGGGATAGTCCTATAATTAAGCCATTTCAAGAGAAAATTAGACAAGGCTATTCAATATACGAAGTAAGAAGATGGGGCCTCGTCTGGGACACATTAGATCATTGGATGAACCTAGATGCGATGGCCGTCATAAGACATAAAGAAACTGACTCCTACACTGAAACTGAATTCACAAAAGTGTTCAGTGAGCTATTTAGTCAAATCGGAAAGAAGTATGATTATAGCTTCGATGCAATGACGGCAAATACAATAACCTGTACAGAAATCATCTCTTTATCTTACGGTCCAGTAAACTGGCCTACAACTAAAGTGGTTGGAAGACATACTCTTCAGCCAGATAATATCGCGGCACTAGTTTATTATAAGAACTCGCCAATTGATTTAGTGGCCTATTTGGAAGGATCTAAAACAAGCTATGCCTTTAAATCTAAAGCAAGATTTGCTCAATTAATCGGCTTTAGAGCGAAAAAAGATAAGACCGATCAATTTGAAGAAAGATTTAGAAAATGTAAAAGATTAAAGTATAGATCTAATAGACGAGGTGGCATAAGATTTAAAAATGAATGTTGGTCTGAATATAAGGACTATTCATACGAAGCTCCTTTTGATCATTTAGATGGGAACAACCTTTGATAAAAAAGTTATTAGCTCTTATTCTCTTTAGCCTTTTCGCATTAAACACGAATGCCGCAGTTTCAAACGAAAAGATCTTTTGCGCTAGCTATTATGCTTTTTATTACAAAAAAGAAGTCGAAAAACTTCCTAATGATAAGACCATGCATTGTACTATGTCCTGTTATCTCGCAGTTAAATGCCCGAGAGAAGAGGCTTATCTTATTGGTTATTTAAAAGAGTTTTGGGATATTTTTGGACCAGGTGATGCGGACTGGAATGATATTAGAGCCAATAAAGCTGGTATCAAATTCGCAAAATTAAAGAGTAAGCCCTACTGCAAATCCCAATGCTTAAAAAAATATTTTAAAAGGCCAAAGAAAAAGTAACAGGTCCGTCATTTACAATTTGAACTTCCATAGATTCTCCAAAGGCACCCGTTTCAACTTTCGCTGTATTTGAGATCATATGACAAAACTTTTCAAAATACTCTTGAGCCAGCTTAGGCTCCATTGAATTATCAAAGCTAGGGCGATTTCCCTTAGCCCCATTCCAAGAGAGCGTGAATTGGCTAATGGCCAAGAACTCCCCTCCGATTTCTTGTATTCCGAGGTTCATCTTACCTGTTGAAGGATCTGTGAATATTCTTAGTTTTTGAACTTTATCGGAGGCTTTCTTTATGGTTTCAAGAGAATCATCTTTTTCAAAGCAAACAAAAAGCACCATTCCTTTAGAAATTTCACCTACAATTTCACTTTCAACAGTGACTTTAGAATTGAGTGATCTCTGAATTACAACTTTCAATATTTACTCAGAAGAGGCTTTCTTCATTTGGATCTCTGAATTTAACTTTGCTCCATAATGATTTTGCATATCTTTATATTGCTGAGTTTTGAGTTTGATTTCTTTTTCAACCTCTACTTGCTTTTCTTCAAGGCTTAAGGATTCATACTTCTTTATCGTATCTTTTAACGTCTGAAACTCATTCTCAAATACGGTCTTATTTTTGAAGATATCATATTCACTATTAACTGAGTCAAACTGATCCATTGTCTCTCTGGACTGACCATTTATCGTAGAGATATTAAATTTCGCCTGGGCAATAGTTTCCTTAGCATCAGCAATAATAGCTTCGGCCTTCGCTATTTCTTTTTCTTCTTTTTGAATCTTCATCTTAAAACCTTCAGCGGTTCCTCGGTGAATTCGAAGTTCATTTTCAAAGTCTTTTTCTGTTTTATATACAGACTTTTCCAATATTTTCTTCATCTGATCCATTTTCGCGCCGACTTCAATCTTTCTTCGTCTCATTTTTTTAAGACTCGCGATTTTTTCGATTATCTCTTTTTGGACATTATCAAGATCATCCAAATACTTTTTCGCATTTCTAAGACCTTTTAAGCCAGTCTCACTTTTCTGCTTTGGAAGATTGATCTCAACAGCTAACTCAGGAGCGGAGTCATCAACTCCTCCGTCATTTTCAATTCTTTCAATATTAAGTGAAGATTCACTTTGCTCGTCAAATCTTCCAACTTTCAGTGTGCTACTTAATTCAGGTAGGTTTAGTTTTCTAACCGCCCCACTTGAGTATGCATACTCTTGACCACCAACTCTTATAACATCCTTAGGACTTAACTTTATCTGCTTATTAGGAATAATTTCTACATCATTAACAAGTGTTTTATTAGATGATTCCAGATCAATCACATATACTTCGTAATCAATGATTTTAATCTTAAAATGAGAATTACTAACCATCACATCGTCAATGATCACGTCGCAACTTGGATCGCGACCAAATACAATATCATCGAATAATTCAATTCTCTCTAGTCTAGATTGATCAAAAAGAAAAAAGTCATTTTTACTCACGGTTAACCTCACTCGCCTAAAAGCTTTTCGGATTATTCTCCTTCTCACTTTAGTAACCGAGTATTCTATTCTAACAACAACTAGGAATATGCGAAGCTATTTAAGCTACGGATTTTATGAGTTTTTTCCGACAAGAGCTTGGGAGTTGTTAGTGAGTAAAAGCTTATATTCTTTATTAATCGGAACGATCTTTTTAATCGTATCGTCCTGTAGCTCAGTTGGCTTCCAGCTTAGAGCTCCCGCGGGTGCCCAGTCACTAGAGGCCTCTTCTTGCTTTCTTATAGTAGAAAAACTTTTTGGTTCTGCTCGGATTCGAGATTTTAAAAAGAAAAACTATCATTTTACTAAAATCACAAGCTCCTCAAATAGAAGGTTTATTCAATCAGTAACAGGAGACCTTGAACATGAGAACCTGTTCTACTTTCACGTTGAAAGTCAGTATTTAAAATACTTAAATGACAAAATATTTAAAGATAAACAAATCACTTATGGTTTTACTGTTCTTTATCAAAATATATTTTACGACAAAATATTAAAAGACCCTTACCTCTCTGAAGTCATGGCGATAAAGTATGCTGACTACAAAGGACTAAGGATTGCCTTTAATTCGGGAAGTATCTTCGAAGAGAAAAAAATCCTTGAGTTACTTCAAGAGGTTTATAATCAAACGGCAATAAAGTTTGAAAAAGAACTTAAAAAGTACCCTTTTGAAGCCTACTTATCAGATGCTCCAGAGCAAATCAAAAACATTAGGAAATGGTTTGTTGCAGGTTCTGGAAGAAGTGCAGACCGCGCTGCTGCTGCTAGCAGGATTGCAAGAAAACTCCCCAATGAAAATATCCCACACTTCCAAAACAATAAAGCAGCCTTAAAATCTTTATTAGCTAAAGTAGATAGTCTTCACAATCAAATAATTGATAGTTTTTTAAATCAAAATTCATCAGGCTTTCTGGAGCGCTCTGCAATAGATGAGTCCAATTACGTCTTGTCTCAAGAACTAATAGACTTAATAAGGAAGATTAATGTCAATGCTCCTGACCACTTCACTTCCTTTAATCGTTCAGTTCAACAGTACTTCGGAGTTAATATTACTCAAGACGAGTTTAAACTTTTAACTGATTACCTAAATGCCGTTGATACATTTTCTCCCCCAATTTTTCAGGAGGAAACTCTTCCCCTAAATCTATCCCTGGCCAAGAAAGGGCTTATATCAGCCGATATTTCTCAAAAAGGTGCCGAAGGGCAATACCAAAATATGTCTCGTTTAATAGGAATTAGTAATCCCTCCACGGCCATTGAAAGAGTACGTGAAGGTTATTGGGTTGTAGATAAAAGCATAAAAAATGCAAGGGATTGGTTTCTAACAGCAATTAATTACACCGGCCCCCCTGATAATATAAAACAAGTTTATCATAGTGGGGACGATATTCTTTTCTTCCCTGACTCCGAGGTCACGCGTTTTGAGAAATCAGAAATCTTAAAGAAGTTAGCAAATCATCAAAATCCATCTGAGTTTAGAATTGTATTTCTACCCCCTAGGTATTCAGACTCAGGAATAAATATTGCTGAGAACTTGAAAAGTAAGCTTATCGTAGAAGCAGAAAATATTGAAAAAAGCATAAGAAGATTAGTTAAGGCCGAATTAAGCTTAGCGCAATCTAAAGAGCTAGGAATAGCCATCAATATTAGACCCACAACAAAAGCAATGTCTTTTGAGATTATGGTTAGCTCTTCAAATTTAATCCCAAGAAAAAAGCTAAGAGCTATACTAAATCAAATTAAAGTATCTGAAGAAATACCTCATAAATTTAAGTTCACTTTTATTAAGCCTAACTCTTAGGTTTTCCTGGAATAAACTTATTCGTCACACGTCGATATTCTTTATAAGATTCCCGGTCCTTATTCTTTTCTTCCAAATATGGGATTCCAGAAACCTTCAATATTAAGAAAGTTATTAATGCTGGAGAGATTATACTTAAATAAAAATAGTCATGGGGAAGAGAGATTAAATAAAGTCCCCACCATAGCAAGACTTCACCAAAATAATTAGCATATTGACTGTATTTCCAAGGTCCAATATTGCAAGGCCTATCAATATTTCCTGGCTCTCCCTTAAACTGACTTTTAACCTGATCGGCCCAAGACTCCCAAATAAAACCTGCTCCCCAAATTAAGAATCCTGCGATTTGAAAGAACCCAAGGCTGGACTTGACTCCATTCAAGGCGAGGATAATCGGTAACCCAATAACAAAAATTAAACTACCTTGTAATAAGAAGATTCTGTAAAAGGCTTTAATAGAGGCTGACTTACCCCAACGAGTTCTCATTTCTTTGTAACGAAAGTCTTCCTCTTTTCCAAAGTTTCTTAAGAAAAGAAAAGCAGACAACCTGGCTCCCCAAGTAAAAACGCAAATACCTAGAAGATATTGTGGAGCCGACATATTTGGGTTCAAGTTTAAACTCAGAATAACGATTAATACAAAACCCAGACCCCAAGCGATATCGATTAAAGAAAAATTTTTGAAGCGTAGGCATATAAAATATACACCTATAATATATAAAATTATCGCGGTTAGGTAATAGCTTAATAACATGCCCACATCGCACTGCTCCTAATTAAATCTTCTTGGAATCGATTAACACCCTCATTATAATCAATCAATGAGAACAAAATGCCAAAAATAACTATTATAATTCCCATTAACAACGACTTTTCCTATGGAAAGATTCAGGAACAGGTGAATCTCTTCAAGAATAGTTCAGATGTGGAAGTCATTTATATCGACGGTGGTAGTGATGATGGAAGCCTAGAGTACCTTTCTAAGTTTAGTACAAAGGTTTTGAGCTTACCAGATTCCAATAGAGCCGAGAAACTTAAATTAGGTATTCAGAAGGCCAGCTCCAACTTCATATTACTCCATCACCCAAGAAGTTTTATCGAAAAAAAAGGCTTGGAAGCCCTATTTTCTCTTCATCACAAAAAGGTTTGGGGTGGTTTTACTCACAGGTTTGATAAC
>JAIBDQ010000136.1 GCA_024686135.1 Halobacteriovorax sp.
ATTCCTACTTTGTTAAAAGACGACTTAATATCCTTACTGATAGTGGAATGATGGGAATGGTCCTAGTTTTCTTCTGTCTTCTTCTTTTCTTAAATTCATCTACATCTATAGTCACATCTTTAGGCGCACCCATCGCCTTTATGGTGGCCTTTATTGTTATGAGCCTGATGGGGGTAACTATAAATCTTATTTCCATGTTTGCTTTAATTTTAGTTCTTGGGATGCTTGTTGATGATTCTATAATAGTGGCTGAGCAGTTCTATCAAAGAATTGAAGATGGAGAGGACCCCGAGGAAGCCGCTGAAGAAGCTGCTATGGAGACAATTCGTCCTGTTACTGCCACGATCTTAACGACGATGGTGGCTTTTGGAGCCCTCTTTTTTATGGGTGGAATCATGGGTAAATTCCTGTGGCCCGTACCCGCTGTCGTTCTAATCTGTTTGGTGGCCTCTTGGTTTGAATGTTTCTTTATTCTTCCAAGTCATTTAGCCGACTTTTGTAAAGTAAGTGCTAAACATAAAGCGAAGCGCTGGTACGATAAGCTAACGGATTTTTATGCCAAATCTTTAATGTTCTTTCTGAAGGGATGGAAAGGACGAATGCCAATCGCGACGATTATCTTCTTTGGTTTCTTGCTTGTGTTCACTGTAGGTGTTGCTAAAAATATGAGGTTTGAGCTTTTTCCAGGAGATGACGTTCGAACTGTGTATTTACAAATAAAAGGCAAAGTTGGGGATCCTCTTGAGAAAACTGATAAGGCCATCATGAAGCTTGAATCATTGGTTGGTAGTGAGCTTAATAAAGAAGAGATGCTTCAGTATAGTGCCGAAGTTGGTAGGCTTCTAGGGGAGCATCAAAACTCGAAGACCGGTAGTCATTATGCTTCAATTGTTATTTATCTAACTCCTCCGGATGAAAGAGATCGTTCAACAGATGAAATTTTAAGTACCTTAACTAAAAAATCAAAGACGTTAATATCATCTGACTACACAGTCATAACAAAGAAACAGCAAGGTGGACCTCCTAGAGGGAAGCCCATTGAGGTTGAGTTAACAGGTGACTCTTTAAAAGAGTTGATGGCAGTTTCAGAGAAAGTACGAAAAGTTTTAAAAGAGCAAAAAGGTGTAACGACAACGGAGATCGATTTTGAAGTAGGTAATGATCAAGTTATCGTCAAGGTGAATGAAGAAGAAGCCAAAAGACTTGGCGTAAGTACTCAGCAAATTGCTTTAGAATTAAGACAAGGTTTTGCTGCAGATACGATAACGGAAATTAGAAAGTCAGACGAAGACGTCGACATTAAGGTCGTTCTAAATGATGAGGCAATTTCAAAAAAGGAGACTTTAGATCTTCTTCATATTGTTAATAATCAAGGTAGAAGGATTCCTCTTAGTAAAGTAGTAAGTTTTGATTCAAACCCCGGGGCTTTTGTCATTAGGCGCCAAGAAAGAAAAAGAATTTTTTCTGTTTCAGGTCAGATCGATAAAGAAGTGACTTCTCCTAGAGAGATGGTCGCGGCGATGAAAGAAGCACTTCCTCCAGTCATGAAAGATCATCCAAATATTAGTGTCGCTTACGGTGGTGAAAATAAAAACACCCAAGAATCAATGGCAGGGCTAATGAAATCATTTGCCATTGCTATGTTTGCGATCTTTTTTATTCTTGTGGTGATGTTCGGAAGTCTTGGGCAGCCATTTGTCGTTATGATGGCGATTCCTCTTGGAATGATAGGAGTTGTTTATACTTTCTTAATCTTTGGCCAGTCTCTAGGCTTTATGGCCATGATGGGAGTCGTTGCTTTAATAGGTGTCGTTGTTAATGACTCTATTGTTTTAGTTTCATTCATCAATCAAAAAGTTAGAGAACATAAGAAAGATGTTCTAACTTCCGTATATGAAGCTTCAATTTCTAGGTTTAGACCAGTTATTCTAACGACGGTTACGACTGTGGCTGGATTATTGCCTATTGCGCATATGCCAGGTGGGGATCCATTTCTAAAACCCATGGCATTAGCTTTTGCATGGGGATTACTTTTTGCATCGGCCATTACGCTAGTGTTTATTCCTAGTAATTTTCTTGTTTATCATAGATTGGTTAGCTGGTTTAACAAGAAAGTATTCAAAAAGAAGCTAGAGAGTCTTAGCGCTGAGGGGAGTGATGAGTCTTCCGCATCCCGGGCATGATTCAGTAACAACACCTTTTTCTATTTCCGAGGCTTGCATTTGGTTTAATGTGTACCGGCAAACATGACAGGCGCTATTACTAACAAAGCAAAGTGGATTGTTAAATCTATGCTTTTCATTTGAAAGTAAAAAACCAGTCTTATAGATTTCTCCGGATTGAGAGAGAAGGGAATCTACTCTTTCTTCAAGCACTTTAATTTTTTCTTCTTCACTATTTATTTCATTTTCTGAATCACCTTTTATTTTTTCAAGAGAAATTAAACTTCCTTTCAAGAACTCTTCTTTTTCTGCAACTTGCTCACCTAGATCTTCAATAGTTTGCATAAGCTCTAAGATCTCTTCTTGAAGGTTTTCTATTTTGGGAATCAGGACATCAAGCTCTTTTTGAAGAGCATTGGTTTCTTGTTCGTTGCGGGCAAGAGGAATATGTTCATTAGTCTTTTCAGCTTTGGCTTCCGACTCAAAAAGATCTTTTTCCTTAGTTGAAAGCTTAGCCGTTTTATCGTTGAGTTCTGACTCTAAGTCGCTTTTAGCATTGGCACTTATTTCCCGCTGCTTTTCGATATGTTTAACTCTTGAAACTTGTTCCTCGATAGCGTCTAGATGTTCTTTTATCTTTTTCTCAAGGGATTGAGCTTCAATCAAATGTTTAAAGTCTTCGATGGCCATACGCGCTAATTCCGATTAAATACCTAGACTACAAAAAGTAAATTGTAGGTGAAAAAGTTGTATAATAGATTAGTTGATAAAACAAAGTAATCAAGTGGTGTTACATGCGCGGAAATTCTTTCGGAAAAATGCTTTCAATTACCTCTTTTGGTGAATCCCACGGTGAGGCCATTGGTGTTGTCATTGATGGAGTTCCACCGGGAATGGACTATTCTCTTGAAGATCTCCAACATGAGTTAGATAGAAGAGCTCCAGGAAGATTAAAGGGTGCAACAGCAAGAAAAGAACCTGATAGAGCAGAAATTTTAAGTGGTGTCTTTGAAGGAAAAACTCTAGGTACACCGATAGCAGTGATCGTTAAAAATACAAATCAGAGAAGCGCTGACTACGATAAATTAAAAGAGAACTATAGACCGGGCCATGCAGATAAGACTACTGAGGCAAAATATGGAATCAGAGACCATCGTGGCGGCGGAAGATCAAGTGGTAGAGAAACAGTCGCAAGAGTTATTGGCGGCTATTTTTCAGGTCTATTATTAAAAGATGTCACTATAAGAGCGTGGATTAGTAAAGTTGGTCCATTTGAATATAATGATGTGCCAGATTTATCAGGGGATTTTGGTTCTTATTCTTTTCCAGACACAAGTAAAACAGATGAAATTGAAAAATATCTAGTAGGCCTAAAAAAAGATGGAGAATCTAGAGGCGGCCAAGTGAGAATTGCCATTGATAATTGTCCAATTGGTTTAGGTGAGCCTTCATTTGATAAACTTAAGGCCGATATGGCCAAGGCCTTAGTTTCAATAGGAGCTTGTTTTTCATTTAGTTTTGGACTTGGTGAAGAGATGGCCGACCATAATGGCTCCTTTGTTTCTTCAAATACCGATAACTTTGGTGGAATTGAAGGCGGGATTTCTAACGGAAATAGAATTATGATGAAAATCACCTTCAAACCAACTTCTACAATCGGTGACAAGGCTAAAGAAGGAAGGCATGATCCTTGTATTATTCCAAGAGCTATCCCGGTTGTAGAGGGGATGGTAAAACTTGTTTTAGCAGATCACTACTTAAGACAAAATGCGTATAAAAATCTATGACGACTAAAATACATAAATCCACATTAAAAGAAATCTTGGCCCAGGTGGAGGCCATAGATACTGATACTCTAATTATTATTGCTGACCAGAGACTCTGGGAGCTTTATAGGAATGAACTTCCCCTAGATAAAATCGCAGGAAAGAAGATTATCTTAAGAACGACACCTTCTGGAGAGGGGGTAAAGAACTTTGATGAGTTTGCTTCTTGTTCAGAATACCTCCTTGATAAAGGAGTACATCGAAAGGCACATCTAATCGCTTTTGGAGGTGGGAGCTTATCAGACTTTGCTGGTTTTGTAGCTTCTACACTATTAAGAGGAATCCCTTGGTCAGTAATTCCAACCACGCTTCTTTCCATGATTGACGCTTCAATAGGGGGGAAGACGGCCATAAATTCTAAGGTCGGGAAAAACCTAATAGGTGCCTTTCATAAACCAGAAAATATTTGGCTTAATGTAGATTTCTTAAATACTTTACCTGAAGAAGAATTAGTTAATGGTTATGGAGAGGTCATTAAATATGCCTTTTTAAATAAAGACATTTCAAGCCACTTGAAAGTAAAAAAGTTTGATCTTAACGAGCTTATTTTCAAGTGTGCAGAATATAAGTTAGACCTAACAGAGAAAGACTTTAAAGAATCTGGAATAAGAAAATGTCTCAATCTTGGCCATACCTTAGGCCATGCCATTGAGAAGATTTATTCTCTTCCTCACGGTGAAGCCGTTTTTTGGGGAATCGCATTAGTTTTAGAGATCTTTCAAAATGGGGATTTTAAGTCTGAATTAAAAGAGTATGCAAAGCAGTTAGGAATTCATGAAAGACCAGTGCCTTGGTATAAAAAAACGTTTCCTATAGATAAAATTATGAACTTTATTAGCAAAGATAAAAAAATGTTAACGAAGTCTAGTTTAGAATTTGTTCTAGTTGAAAAGGTTGGGAAAATTAAATATCAATCTATCCCTCTTGATGAATTAGAAATAAAACTAGAGTCAATGAAGGAAAAGCTTAGTGACTACTCATTTTAGCGTTTCTCCCGGAAAATTAGATAAAACACTTGAGGTACCAACCTCAAAGTCTTACGCTAACCGAGTATTGGTTCTTGCTGCCATCACGCCCGGTATTTCAAAAATTACGAATATTCCAGAATCTACTGATGTTATAAAAATGATTTCTCTTTTAAAGCAAGTAGGTCTAGAAATTGATCATGTAGGTACTACAGTCGTAGTTAAAAATAGCTTTCCTGAATGCGAGAAGGATACCCCGCAAACTCTTCAGACAGGAGACGGCGGAACAACTAATCGTTTTATCCTACCATTACTAGCTAGAGGAAAGCAGGAATATATTTTAGAGGCTGAAGGACATATGCGAAATCGTCCTATGGCCCCTTTGACTGAAGCACTCAAAGAATTAGGTGTTGCCGTTGAAGTTGAATCAGAGAAAGGATGGTTAGCAGTTAGGGGACCACTACCAGATAAGCCAAGAAGAATTGAGGTTAATTGCAAAGACTCCACTCAATTTATCACAGGCCTAAGTCTCGCCTGTGCAGATAAAGATATAGAATTTGTTCCGCTCGGACTTGATGCCAGTTTAGCCTACTTTTTAATGACGAGACATTTAATTGAAGAGTTTTTAGCTCAGCAGACAGAATGGGAGATTCCAGCTGACTTTTCTAGCCTCGGATATCCCTTGGCTCTTGCGGCCGTAAGTGGAAAAGTAAAAGTCACTAACTGTAATAGAGTTGATAGCTTTCAGGCGGATGCGATATTTATAAAAGTACTGGAAGAGATGGGAGTAGAGCCCGTTTGGGATAAATCTGGTCTAAGCATAGTTAAACCAGAATATTTAATGCCTTTTGAGATTGATGGTTCGAGCTGTCCGGACCTTGTTCCTACCTTGGCCTTCGTGGCAGCTTATGCCGCAGGATCCAGTTATATTAGAAATATCGAGATCCTCCGTCATAAAGAGTCCGATCGGGTCGAAGAAGTGCTTTCCCTTCTTAAGGCCTTCGGCATCGAGTTCGAGTTCGATAGCGAAACCCACAATCTTATCATTTACGGTAATCCCGGCCACGCCGGAACTGCCCCCGCGGTCGACTATAACCCTCCAGCCGATCATCGGATCGTCATGGTGGCCTATCTTTTTATGCGAATGAATACCGGTGGCACTCTTACTAATTTTCATCATGTTAAAAAATCCTTTCCAAGCTTTTTTGAAGTACTCGGATAAAGAACTCTTGGAGGTTTCCCTCCAAGAGCCTAAATTTTAATCAATGAACGTATGGTGACAAGTTTTTCTGAGAAACGGGATCGAGAAGATTTACATTCTCAATCTTAAATATATCACCGGCTAAGTCTTCAATCAGAATAGAACCGTCGGGGAGGAATTCAGGCCAGTCTTCCAATTTCGTATGGAAGATCCTCTTACCCTGTTCGGTTAAAACCGTGTACTCACGGAGTTCTACATCCTCTTCGATATGCAGAACCTTTTCTACCTTCATGACAAACTCGGCGGCTTTTAGATATTCCTCAACGGTCAATCTTGTTAATACGTCCAAGTCTTTTAAATTTTCAATTAGGAAAACTTCATTTTCCTTTTCATCTCTTAGGGAGAGAAACTCCGTGGGTTCAGACCAAGGAAAGCATTGCTTAATGGTCACCTCCGTCTTTTTACCCGCTTGCTCGAAAGTAAGCTGGTGTGATTCTCCCATATAAATTTTGTAGTCATCGACTAACTGTAATGCAGACATTTGGATCACCTCCTTTTCCTCAAGGGAAGGGGAGCCCTTAATTGAGCCCCCCTAAATATTAAAGAGCAAAATATTCACTCATTTCTTGTTGCATCTTATGAAGCTTGCGATATTCGCCTTCTTCTTTTGATAACAACTCTTCGTGGGTCCCACGCTCTACAATCTCACCGTTATCTATCACGAAAATTCGGTTCGCTTTACGTAGAGTCGATAATCTGTGAGCAACAGCAAACACGGTACGACCTTCAATCAACCGATCAAGTGCCTCTTGGATATTGCGTTCAGTTTCCGTATCAACGGCACTGGTCGCCTCATCAAGAATTAACACTCGAGGGTTGGCCAAGATGGCCCGGGCAATACTTACTCGCTGCCTTTCCCCACCAGATAGAGTATGTCCTCGCTCTCCCACAACGGTGTCATAACCGTGAGGAAGCTTACCGATGAAATTATGAGCGTTGGCAATTTTGGCCGCTTCTATAATTTCTTTTCTTGAAACATTTGGAACACCGTAACCGATATTACTCAAAATCGTTCCATGAAAGAGGTAAGGGTCTTGTAAAACCATACCAACCTGTCTTCTATACAGACCAAGGTCTAGATCTTTAATGTTGTGACCGTCGATTAAAATGTCTCCACCATCGATGTCATAAAAACGCGCGATAAGTTTAGTAATCGTAGATTTTCCACCACCGCTTGTTCCAACAAGTCCGATCATCTCTCCAGGTTTCACATCAAAGTTAATCCCTTTTAAGATCTTCCTCACTCCGTCATAACTAAAACTCACATTGTTAAACTGAACACGTCCTTCGACCTCTTCAATCACAACTGGGTTCTTAATATTTTGAATCGTTGGATTCGTATCAAGAATCTCAAAGATTCGGTATGCACTCGAAAGTGCACGGTTTAACATCCTTGCAACCTGACCAATGACTTCAATCGGCTGAGAGAACATTGTGAGATAAAGTAAAAAGCTCACAAAGGTACCAGCTGATAAATAAGTGGCGTCAGTTGGGTTAGCTATCAGTCTTGGAGTGGCAAAGGCCCAAACCCCAATCACGATGGCGTGAATTCCCATCATCAGCACTGGCCAAAATCCGGTCCATGCTTGGTGGATGTTATTAAATTCATCCATGATGATACCGTTTCGGTCATTAAACCTTTTTTTCTCGCGCTCTTCCTGGTTGAAGGCCTTAACAACTTGTACACCCGGAATGGTATCCGAAAGCACGTTGGTAAGGTCTGACCACTTTCTCCAAGCTTTAAGAAACAGCCTTTTCATTCCTTCCCCGTGGCGATAAATCGCAAACAAGAGAAGCGGAACTGGGATGGTCATAATAAGACCTAGTTTCCAGTCCATTGAAATCAAGACAGCACTTAATCCTGATAGAGTGATGATGGCGATTCCTACCTCAACCACACCAAAAGCGACGAAGTCCCAAATACGATCAGTGTCTGAACTTA
>JAIBDQ010000105.1 GCA_024686135.1 Halobacteriovorax sp.
AATGGGAATGCGCTCTTCGCCTACTGGTGAACTTATTTTTGAAAATGCTAAGATACCTGTCGCCAACCGAATCGGCGAAGAAGGTGATAGCACTTACCATATGATGAAGAACCTAGAAATCGAGCGTATTACGATTTCAGGAATTTCCCTAGGCATTGCTCAGGCCTGTGTTGATCAATGTATTAAATATGCCAATGAAAGAAAGCAGTTTGGAAAGACAATTGGTAACCACCAACTCATCCAAAAAATGTTAGCTGAAATGGCCACAGAAACTGAGATGATGAGACATTTTCTCTACTCTGTTGCAAAAGATTATGACAATGGAAATAAGGGCGCCACTGTTGCCGCGCAAGTTAAACTAGCTCTTCCAAAGATGGCCACTAAGATTGCCCTCGATGCCATTCAACTTCATGGCGGTTACGGCTATAGCCGCGAGTTCCCTCTAGAAAGAATGATGAGAGATAATAAACTCAATGAGATTGGCGCAGGAACAAATGAAGTCATGATAATGATTATTGCCAAAAACCTTTTAAAAGAAGCAGCTAAATAATGAATGAATTCCAAGTTGAGATTAAGAATCAGTTAGAAAAGTTTCGTCTAAATAAGATTGAACCTTTTATGGAAGAAGATGATCGCGATGAAAAATTTCGAACGGAGATCTTCACTGAACTAGGCCAACTTGGATTTACCGGTATGTCTATTCCCGAGGAATACGGCGGCGCTGGAATGGGTCTTGAGGACGTATGTATCGCATTAAGCGAGATAGCCAAAAGCTCTATTTCCTATGCTGTAACTATCTCTGTTTCAAGTATGGTTCAAACCATAATTAATGAATGGGGTAATGAAGATCAAAAGAAAAAGTATCTTCCAGCTTTAACCAGCGGAGAAGAAATTGGGGCCTATTGCCTAAGTGAATCTAGTTCTGGTTCAGACGCGGCAAGCTTAAAAACAACTGCTAAAAAAACAGATAAAGGATACGTTCTTAATGGATCCAAAATGTGGATATCTTCAGCTGGCTTAGCAAAAACTTATATTGTCATGGCGAGAACTGGAGAAGAGGGCTCTAAAGGAATTAGTGCTTTTATCGTTCGCGACGGAATGGAAGGATTCACTTACGGAAAAAAAGAAAGAAAGATGGGCTGGAAAGTTTCTCCAACTCGTGAAGTTCTTTTTCAAAATTGTTTTATTCCAGAAGAAAACCTCATCGGAAAAGAAGGTGAAGGCTTTAAAGTTGCTATGAGTGGTCTTGATAAAGGAAGAATTACTATTGGTTCACTTGGTGTTGGGCTAGCCGAAAGGGCCTTAGAAGAGGCCATTAAGTACTCTCTTGAGAGACAACAATTCAAACAGGCCATCTTTGATTTCCAAGGTCTCCAATGGATGATGGCAGACATGGCAACAGAAGTTGAGGCCAGTAGACTTCTCGTTTTTGAAGCGGCTAAGCAGTTCGACGAAGGTCGCTTGAAGCAAAAGCTTGCCTCCATGGCAAAATTAAAAGCAACAGATACAGCAATGAAGGTGACGACTGATGCCGTTCAAATTCTAGGGGGCGTTGGTTATACCAGTGAATACCCAGTTGAACGATTCATGAGAGATGCCAAAGTTCTTCAGATTGTTGAAGGTACTAATCAAATTCAGAAGATTGTCATCGCAAGATGCCTTAAAAAAGAGTACTCATAATGAAATTAAAATTTTCTCCAGAAGCTGGAGCTCCAGGGCTAGACCTAGCGTCGGCACTCGCTACTTTTAAACAAACGATCGATAATCCTTCTACGGGCTTTTTTAAAGTCACGGACAGAAGTGAGCTCCTAGAGTCTTGTAAAAAGGTTCACGCTAAGTTTAAAAATAAGAAGCACTTTATTCAGGTTGGTATCGGCGGAAGCTCTCTAGGTCCAGAGATGCTTGTCTCGGCCCTTGGTAAATCCGATGTAAAATTTCAATTTATTAACAATATTGACCCAGATAGAATTCACGATCAACTTTCTGAAATAGATGTTCACAACTCTCTGTTTTATTTTGTTTCAAAATCTGGGGGAACAGCAGAGACCATGTCTGGTTTTGCTATCATTTCAAACTTGTTAATCGAAAATGGAATTAATGAAGAGAATCTTAAAGATTATTATATCTTCGCTACTGATCCGGTTAAGAGTGAGCTTCTCGACCTAGGAAAAGAACTAGGCGTTGATTGCCTTGAAGTCCCATCTAATGTCGGTGGTCGCTTTAGTGTTCTAACTCCAGTTGGATTTCTTCCTGCTCTTTTTGCAGGTCTAGATGTAGATGCCCTGGTTAAGGGAGCCAACGACTTAAAGCCAACTCTTTTGAGTGACGATTATAAAAACAATCCTCTTCTACAATGCGCCTACTGGCTTATGGAACAAAAGGCAAAAGGGAGAAACCAAACTGTTATCATGCCCTACTCTTCAAAACTTAGAGATTTAGGTTTTTGGTTTGTTCAACTTTGGGCAGAGTCCCTAGGCAAGAAAAAGTCTCTTGATGGTAAGACAGTTCATGAAGGCTTAACTCCCATTCCAGGCTATGGAGCTACTGACCAGCACTCCCAGGTTCAACTCTTCATGGAGGGACCTCAAGATAAAGTTATGATTATGTTGCAGGTCGAAAACTTTGAGCATGACTACTCACTGCAAAATAAATTTTCTTCACCGCGCCTTCAAAAACTGGCACCCCATAAGCTTTCCCATCTGATGGAAGCTGAGTTTGTGGGGAGTCTCATGGCCCTAAAAGAACAAGGAAGGCCCTATCTTCATCTGCAAGTACCAAGAAATAATGAGGAATCCATGGGGGCCATGGTACTTTTCTTTGAATCTTTGACGGCAGTTATGGGCTCTGCATTAAAAATAAACCCTTTTGATCAGCCAGGTGTGGAACTAGGTAAAATATACGCCTTTGCCAGGCTCGATGAGCGAAATACTTAAAATTATACAAAGTTATTCTTGATCGTTCTAAGCTATTGAAAGAATTAAGTATCAGGCGTAGAATTTTGGTTATTCCAATAGGAGACTGAATAACAATGAGTGATGATTCGACGGTAGTCATAACCGACATTAAAGCCGCATTAGCCTCGGCAGATAAAGAAGCACAGGAAAAACCTGCGGCACTATTAGTTGTTGGTGGCGATTTAAACGGAACAATTTTTGATTTAAAAAATGATGTAACCACCGTTGGCCGTTTTCCTGACAATGTTATTCCTCTAGAGTTCAATGGTATTTCTAGATATCACTTCAAAGTTTCTAAAGTTACTGACGAAGAGTTCACTGTCGAAGATGCCGGATCTAAAAATGGAACCTTTTTAAATAATCAAAAAATTGAAGGTGCAGTTGTCCTTAACAAAGGCGACATGATAAAAGTCGGGTCAATGGCCCTTAAATATTTACCCAAAGGTGATCCAGAAAGACTTACCTACGATAAATTAAACCTTGAAGCTAATACAGATGCTCACACTGGTTGCTTTAACAAAGGTTACTTTAATAACTCTATTGCTTTAGAAGTTAAGAAGTCGAAAGTAACTGGAGAGCCACTTTCTTTAATTCTATTTGATCTAGATCACTTTAAACATTTAAATGATAATTACGGTCACGACGCCGGTGATTACGTACTAAAGACAATGGCCGATGTCATCAGAAGCCATGGCTCTAGAGACAATGATGTTTTTGCTAGATATGGTGGAGAAGAGTTCGTTATTCTTTTACCTAAAACAAACTTAAAGCAAGCTTTTGAAATTGCAGAAAGACTTCGTAAGCTAGTAGAGCAGACGAGTTTTACATACGATAATCAAAAATTACCTGTTACCGCATCTATTGGCGTTGCCGACTATAGAAAAGGTGTGAATACAGGGACAGATCTTTTCAAAAGAGCTGATAATGCCGTTTATAAAGCCAAGGAAGGTGGACGAAATCAAGTGCAATTTTTTCGCGAATAACTTGAACCACCTCTATGGACCTGCAATCTAAAATAACTCGAAAGATTCACTTATTGCCAGAACATATCGTCGACCAAATTAAGGCCGGCGAAGTTGTTGAAAGACCTAGTGCTCTCCTCAAAGAGCTCATGGAAAACTCTATTGATGCCGGCGCTCAAAGACTCGACGTTCAAATTAGAGATAATGGTCTTGAGCTCATCTCAATTGAAGATGATGGCGATGGAATGGATGTAGAGGACTTGCCTTATGCTTTTTGCAGACACGCCACTTCAAAAATAACTCAGTTCGATGACTTGTATAGACTTCATAGCTATGGTTTTAGAGGTGAGGCCCTTGCAAGTATTTCTAGTATCTCAAGAATAACATGCACCTCTTCTCCCAAAGTAGATCCTAAAAGAGGCGGTAAAATAGTTTATCATGGTGGAAAACAAGAGGACTGGTCTCCCCTTCCTTCTTCAACTCATGGAACCTCCCTCTTTGTTAAAGATCTTTTTTACAATACTCCAGCAAGATTAAAATTTTTAAAATCTAAGACAGCCGAAAAGAATGCTCTTCAGAGAGTCTTCAACGGTTTTTTACTTACTCAACCAGAAGTCGCATTTTCAATTAAGTGGGATGAGAAAGAAAAACAAATGTTTCCTTCCTGCCCTATTGAAGATATTAAAAAAAGAGTTTCTAGAGTTTTTTACAAAAAGAAACCTACTGATGAAACTTTAGACAATATTTCTGAAGTAAATGTTGAATATGAAGGAACAACCGTAAAAGGCTTTTACTCGAAAGACACTACAAAAGGAGCATCTGGGAAAGCACAGTACTTTTTCGTCAACGGAAGAATGTTTGTTGATAAAGCCCTTCACCAAGCTTTTATGAGAGCTGCTGAAAATGTATGGCCCTATGGTGAATACGGTCACTATTGTTTTTTTATAGATCTTCCCCCTGACCAAGTAGATGTAAACGTTCATCCTGGAAAGATTCATGTCAAGTTCTTAAAGCCTTCTGTAGTATTTGGCTTAATTTCAAACTGTATTGAAAAAAGAGAACAAGCCGAAGAAAGTCCATCCATTTCATTAAACTCAAGCTTTTCATCCGAAGAGCTATGGAATACTTATAGTAATCCACAAAATTTCACCTCTACCGAGCAGACAAGCCCCGATATTAAACATGGGAATAGAGTTTTTAGTTTGAATAAAAATTTTATTATTCATCGTCATCAGGACGAAAATAGTATTCTTATTAACTTACAAGTATTCGTTAAAAGAGTTTTAACATTAGTCCTTCTAGATAAAAAAGAACTCGTTGGAACTCCCCTTCTCATCGGGGAAGCTTTTGAATTCAAAAAAGGAAATATTGATAACAAGCTAGTGCTACTTAATGAACTAGGCTTCGATCTCGACCGTGTCGATCAACAAACTCTAATCCTTAGATCAGTACCAAGTCTACTGACTTCGTTCAACTTACAGGAACTAGTTGGTTCGATTCTTCATTTTGTCGAGAATAACCAAGAATTTGAAATTAAGACGATGCTGGATAGTATTGAACATAAACTTACCGATTGTTTAAAACCGATTCGCTTTGAATCCTTATGGCTAAAGTTAAAAGATAATCAACACTATTTCTCTGAAGCTATTAAAGAGTTAGATGATAAACAAATTCAAAAGTTATTTTCGGAGGACTTTTGAAAAAATTGATCATTATCTCTGGACCCACGGCATCAGGAAAAACATCTTATTCCATAAAAATTGCCGATGAAATTCAGTCTAAAACAAAGCTTAAGCCAGTCATTATAAATTTTGACTCTTTACTTTTTTATAAAGAATTAAATATTGGCACTGCAAAGCCAACGACCAAAGAAAGAGGTGGGCATCCCCACTTATTAATCGACTTATGTTCTGCCAAAGAACCAATGAATGCCCATGACTATATTCAATTGGCCGAAGAAAAAATTCTTTCTTGCCATAAAAAAGGAGAAATTCCTATTCTCGTGGGAGGAAGTGCCTTTTATCTACGAGCTTTGATAAAAGGCATGTATGAATCGACTAAAGTGAGTGAAGAATCAAAGCAAGAAGTCGATCAACTTTACAAGGCAGAAGGGATTAAACCATTTATCGATTTTTTAGAGAAAAAAGATCCTGAAACGATGAAGATCCTACATGAGAATGATCACTACCGGATCATTAGGGCCTATGAACATATTATTCAGACCGGGCAGCCATTTAGTTTAGAACGAAAACGGATGGAAGCATTAAACCCTTACGACTTATCAAATGGTGTTCACCAAGATTGGGAATTGCACCATATATTTTTAGATCTTCCAAAAGAAGAACACTGGTCCTATATAACCCGTAGGACCAAAAAGATGAAGGAAGATGGCCTGGTTGAAGAAGTTAAATATCTTCTTTCCTCGGGTTTTACTGGAGAAGAAAAACCTCTTAAATCAATCGGATATGTAGAAACCTTAGATTTTATCAATAGCAAATTTGAGAGTGAGGATGATTATTTGGAAAGAATCTCAATCTCTACTAGGCAATTGGCAAAGAGCCAGAGAACATTCTTTAAAAAAATAACCCCGAAGAACTCTTATCACCCCATCCAAGACGAAGAAAAAATTCTTTCAGAAGCCTTAGAATTTACCCGAGTTTGAAGAACGGGTAAAATCATCACTCTCTAATATTATTCACTAGTTAGTGTTAGTATTGACCTATTATGTCACACGAAAGAAGAAGATTAAAAATCATCATTATCTCAGATGGAACAGGTGAAACTGCAACTGGAATTTCACGAGCAACAATGACTCAATTCCAAGACAGAGATGTTTACTTTACTCGTTATAAAAATGTTCGCTCTAAAGAACAGCTGGATGCCATCTTTAATGAGGCAGCAGTTCATCACGATTTAATTGTATACACTCTAGTTCAGGCTGAACTGAGAGAACATATTACTGTTCTCTCAAGAACCAAACATGTTCGAACCCTTGATTTAATAGGTCCGGCCCTTACCGCTTTTTCAAATTACTTTAGCCAAGAACCAAGCTCAGAACCTGGACTTCTTCATCAAGTTAATGATGATTATTATAATCGAGTTGCCGCCATGGAATTCACTCTTAATCACGACGATGGAAGAAATCTTCAGTCCCTCCATTTAGCAGATGTTATTTTAGTTGGTATATCAAGAACTTCAAAAACTCCTCTTTCGGTTTACCTATCTCAACATGGGATCAAAGTCGTCAATGTTCCCATTATCTTAGGACAAGATATTCCAGAGGAAGTTTTTAAAGTTGATCAAAGAAAGATTTTTGCCTTAACAATTGATTCCGATGCACTATCAGAGATACGAAAAAAACGCCTTGATAGACTTGGAGCTGAACAACATACCGGTGATTATGCTGACATGACTAAAGTAATAGAAGAGATTGAATGGGCCAATACAAAGTTCAAAGAAAATAAAAGGTGGCCGGTTTTTAATGTCACAGATAAGGCGTTAGAAGAAACAGCAGCAGATATAATGAAGCTTCGCAGTATGCGAAAAAATAATATTTTTAAGCAAATGAAAAGAGAAGAAGAGGAAGAGGAGAACTAGTGGCAATCTTTGAGGAGTTTCCAGACATCTCTCTTAATTTTTCAGATTCCATCGGTACGTCTATCACCAATGAGTCTGGAAAAAAGATAGGAAAACTCAACGACTACTTCGTTGACTATAATGACGTTTACCCAGTAGTCCTGGCTCTCCAATATAAAATCAATAGACAACTTTTTTACATAAATTGGGAAGATATTATAAGTTTTTCACTGAATAAAATTATAATTAAAGATAGTTTCTTCGTAGGTAGAAGTCGGACTTATCCCAAAGTACAAAATAAGAAAGTCATTGCATCACTTTTGGCAAATCAATACGCCGGTGAAACTTTAGAATATCCAGCCCTTGGAAAAATTGTTCTAGACCGACAAGTTGTTGATACACACGGGAAGAAAGTAATTCGCGTAAATGATATTCAGTTTATTAAAGCAGGTAGGATGCTTAGAGTAACACATGCAGCGGTTGGAATTCGCTCTATGGTTAGAAGACTCGGTTATGAGAAAACAGTAGATTTCTTTATTAAAACGATCAGACCTCGAGCAAACTACCTCACTAAGGAGTCCTTAATAAACTGGAAACATGTACATGCCATTCCAAATAGAAGTTTTCAGTCAAATTTAAAAGTAAGTCTTTCAAATGAAGACTTTCAGGATATGCACCCTGCAGATTTAGCAGATATTCTGGAAGATTTAGATAATCACGGACGAGAAGTCATTTTTTCTTCTCTTGACCCAAAAATGGCCGCCAATATTTTATCTGAAATAGATGAAGAAATAAGACCCCTACTTCTCCAGAACGAAGAGCCAGAAAACGTTGCGGACATTATTGAACAAATGGATACAGATGATGCCGCAGACATACTTGGAGATTTATCGGTGTCAAAAGCCGAAGCTATTATCCAAGAAATTGACGATAAAGAAACTCAAGATGAAATTAATGAGTTACTAGAACATAAAGAAGATACTGCAGGCGGTCTTATGTCCACCGAAGTATTTGAAATTTCTCCTGAAAGTACTCGTTCAGAGGTAATGGAATTTATTGTCGAAAAGCACGAAGAATTTGAAAATGTTTATGATATTTTCGTAGTTGATTCTAATGGGAGCCTTGTTGGAACTTGTAGTATCAAAGACCTACTTATTCAAAAAGAAAATCTCCCTATAAAAAACATTATGCAAGACAAAGATTTAAAGACCTTGACTCCAGACGTTCACTGGAGGGAAGTTGCCAGATATATGAGTAAATATAATCTTATAAACCTCCCTATAATTAATCTTGAACAAAAACTTTTAGGCATTATCTCAGTTGATGATGTTCTACCCTGGCTACTGGATGAATAATGGACGAAATTAAGGCCAGTCAAAAATCCATGTGGAAAAAGTTCGTTATTCTATTAGGAATAGTAGGTCCTGGTCTAATTACTGCAAATATAGACAATGATGCCGGAGGAATAGCAACTTATTCACTTGCTGGGGCCCAAACGGGATTTCGCTTGCTATGGGTACTTTTTCCCATAACAGTGGCGCTTATCATGGTCCAAGAAATGTCAGCTCGAATGGGAATCGTTTCAGGTAAGGGTCTAGCGGACTTGATTCGTGAAAGATTCGGTTTAAAAATTACTTTCTACTCACTTCTCTTTCTTATCATTGCCGATCTTGGAAACACAATGGCGGAGTTCGCAGGAATCGCAAGCGCTGGAGAGATTTTTGGAATTTCAAGATATGTTAGTGTTCCAAGCTGTGCTCTCTTTGTTTGGTTACTTATCTTTAAAGGTGATTATAAAATAGTTGAGAGAGTTTTCTTAGCAGGGTGTACTGTTTTTCTTTGTTATATTGTTTCTGGTTTTTTAATTTCTCCTGATTGGGCCCTCGTCGCAAAATCTGTACTAATCCCAAAACCAACAGAAATAGGTGCAGAAGATTTACCCGTTGTCGTAGGTCTTATAGGAACCTCTATCACTCCTTGGATGCAGTTCTATATTCAATCTGCAGTTGTTGAAAAAGGGATCGCGATAAAGCACCTTTGGCATTCTAAAGTAGATGTAATTGTCGGATGCCTCTGCATGTTCTTAGTTACCCTTTTTATTGTTGTTTGTTGTGCTGCGACTATGCATCAGTCAGGGGTAACAATCACCAGTGCAAAAGATGCTGCCATGGCACTAAAGCCTCTTGCTGGAGATTATAGTTCAATTCTATTTGCAGTAGGTCTATTTAACGCCTCTATTTTTGCTGCCGCACTACTACCACTGGCCACCAGCTACTATGTTTGTGAGGGTATGGGCTGGGAGTCAGGAGTGGATAAAAACTTTAAAGAGGCTCCAAACTTCTTCATCATTTTTACCACACTTGTTGTCCTAGGCGCTTTATTGGTCTTAATCCCAGGGGTAAATCTTTTTGGAGTACTTATTTGGTCACAGGTAATAAATGGTGTTTTAATTCCTCTTATCTTAATTTTTATTATTAATCTTTGTAATGACCCAGATGTCATGGGTGAATACACCAATGGAACTTGGTATAATATTTTTAGTTATGGCATCGTATTTCTTATGTTCGCTGCGAATGCAGCCATGTTGTACTTCGAGTTTCTAAAGTAATTCGCAAAGGTCCACTTTTTCTTCTTCGCTCTTAAAAGTAACTGTTGCTTTTCTTTGTAAGTTATCACCCGCTCTTTGATAAGTTATCTCATAACTCTTTTCAGCTGCAGGCTCTCTTCCACTCGGTGCTGGAAATGAAATTCTACCTTGAATTGGTAACACTTCAGTTCTCGTTTCACCATAGACGGTAAAAAACATTTTACCAGCAATACAGGCCCTAGACATTGTTAGATATCCATAGAATTCATTTTCCATCACTGGAACTTCAAGAACTTTTTCTTCACCTTTTTCTACCGCCAGACTAGTTACAAAATGCTTCTTACCTGGAGATTGAATACGAACGGTGACTTCTTCCCCAACAGGAATTGTAAAAGAGCGCATAAAATCAACATCCGTCTCTTTTCCATTTATATATAGCCTTTGCTTATGCTTATCAAACCCTTCTAATCTAACTTTCCCGGGTTCAACCTTCACAAGATTCGCTACGTTTTCTGTAT
>JAIBDQ010000216.1 GCA_024686135.1 Halobacteriovorax sp.
AGTCAATAAGACGGTTTGCTCCAGAAGCGATAGTGGTTTATTCATCGACTAACAAAGTCTATGGAGACCTAGAAGATCATAAGTACGATGAAGGTGAGAGAAGATACTCGATGCCTGAGTTTGAAAATGGACTACCTGAAAGTGTTTCTCTTGATTTCAGAACTCCATATGGTTGCTCAAAGGGAGCTGCTGATCAATACATGCTTGATTACAATCGTTGCTATGGAACTAAATCTGTCGTTTTTAGACACTCTTCCATCTTTGGGGGCCGTCAGTTCTCAACCTTTGATCAAGGTTGGATTGGTTGGTTTGTTAGCCGGGCAATTGAAACTAAGAGAGGTAACTTAAGTGAGCCATTTACAGTTTCTGGAAATGGTAAACAAGTAAGAGACGTACTTTTCTCAGAAGATATCGTAAGGTGTTATTTTAGTGCCATTAAAAATATCGAAAGGACTAAAGGACAGGCTTTTAATATAGGAGGAGGAGCTTCCAATTCACTTTCAATTTTGGAGCTCTTCGACCTTTTAGAAGAAGAAATGGGGATAAAGTTAAATTATAAAGAGCTACCTCCTCGTTCAAGTGATCAAAAGAGTTTTATTGCGGATATTGCAAAAGCTAAAAAGTATTTTGACTGGTCTCCAACCGTTGATAAACGAACGGGGATTAAAAAGATGATTAATTGGGTGGAGACAATATGAAAGTATTAATACTTGCAGGTGGTTACGGAACGAGAATTAGTGAAGAAACAGGGATTCGCCCGAAGCCGATGGTTGAAATAGGTGGCAAGCCGATTCTTTGGCATGTGATGAAAAGTTATAGCCAGTTTGGCTTTAATGAGTTTGTAATCCTTTGTGGTTACAAAGGACATATGATTAATGAATACTTTTCTAACTACTTTGTTCGTCAAAGCTCTATGACTTTTGATCTTGCTAATAACACCATGGAAACAGTTAAAACTAATGTTGAACCATGGAAAGTGACTTGTCTTGATACAGGGGATGGGACTTTAACTGGTGGAAGAATAAAAAGAGCTCAAGAAGTTATAGGTGATGAGCCATTTATGCTCACGTATGGTGATGGTGTTTCAAATATAGATATTGAAGCGCTTGTAAAAAGCCATAAAGATAGTGGAAGAAAAATCACAATGAGTGCTGTTCAGCCTGCTGGTCGATTTGGAGCACTTGAATTTAATGACCAAGACCAAATAACTGCCTTTAAAGAAAAACCTCAAGGAGAGGTTGGTTGGATTAACGGCGGATTCTTTGTATGTGAGCCAAGTGTTTTTGATTATATTAAAGAAGGTGACAGCACTATCTTTGAAAGGGCTCCCCTAGAAGCTCTAGCGGAAGAAAATCAAATGAACTGCTATAAGCACAAGGGCTTTTGGAAGTGTATGGATACTCTTGCTGATAAACAGGCACTAGAAAAAATGCTCGATAATGGAGAGGCTAAGTGGAAAACTTGGTAGATCAAAAACTATTTTCTGGAGTCTATGAAGGAAAAAAAGTTTTTCTAACAGGGCACACTGGGTTTAAAGGTTCATGGATGATGGCATGGCTAGAGGCCATGGGAGCAGAAGTTTGTGGGTATTCATTAGAAGCACCTACAGAGCCGAATCATTTAGAGCTTCTTAATTTGAAAGGCAAATCTGTAATTGGTGATATTAGAGACATTCCACTTCTTGAAAAAACCATGACCGATTTTAGGCCAGAGGTTGTTTTTCATATGGCAGCTCAGCCACTTGTTAGACTTTCTTATGATGAGCCCCACGAGACATTTGAAACAAATGTAATGGGATCTCTTAATATTTATGAAGCATCTCGAAAGTGCTCTTCAGTAAAAACAATCGTCACTATTACAACAGATAAAGTTTACGATAATAAAGAATGGGTTTGGGGTTATAGAGAAACTGATCGCTTAGGTGGGAAAGATCCATACAGTGCTTCAAAAGCTGCAATGGAAATAATGACCTCTTCCTATCGCAATTCATTTTTTCATCTTGATAAGTATGGCAAAGACCATCAAGTTCTTATGGGTGTTGTAAGGGCCGGTAATGTTATTGGTGGTGGAGACTGGGCCAAAGATAGACTTATTCCAGATATTATTAAAGCCTCTCTTGAAGGAAATCCCGTAAGTATTAGAAGCCCGCACTCTGTACGTCCTTGGCAGCACGTATTAGAACCGCTTTCAGGTTATTTGCTGCTTGGGCAAAAACTAATTGAAGGGGAAAAATCATTTGCTGATGCCTTTAATTTCGGACCATTAGTTCAAGAAGAGATGACAGTTCAGCATGTTCTTGAAGAACTTAAGAACCATTGGGATAAAATAGATTATAAAATTGAAGTACCAGAAGATATGCCTCATGAAGCTGGACTTTTAAAACTAGACTGCACCAAGGCTAGCGTTCAACTAGATTGGTCACCCGTTTGGACAACTCAGGAAGGACTTGGGAAAACAATTGATTGGTACAAAAGCTATTACGAATCAAATTCTACTGTGACTATGGAAGATCTTAAGATTTATATCGCCAATGCAAAAGAACGAAACAAATCCTGGGCCTAAAAGGCTTCTATTAACGGGAGGAACCGGTTACTTGGGAAGTGCCATCGCCTCTGACTTTTTAGAATCTTCTTGGGAAGTACATGTTTTAAAAAGGAGTAGCTCTTCTCTTTCGAAGCTACCTGTAGAACACACATTTTTAAAGTTTCATAGTATTGAAGAGTTTGAAGCTGGGAAATATGATGCCTTTATTCACGCTGCCACGGCCTATGGACGAAAGGGAGAGTCACCAGAAGATATCGAAAAAGCTAATGTCAATTTCCCATTGAGTATTCTTAGAAAGATTGATCTAAGCGAACTCCACTTCGTCAATATTGGAACGTCTTTACCAAAGGAGCTCAACGATTACTCTAGAACTAAAAATGAGTTTATTGAAAAAGTAAAAACGGATTTTAAAGATTTAAAAATGACAAATCTGATCCTTGAACAATTTTTTGGACCTAAAGATGGAACATTTATAAATTTTATTATCGATAAGTTGAAAAAAAACGAAGATGTCGAATTAACTGAAGGGATGCAGTTTAGAGACTTTATCTATTTTAAAGATGTCATTTCGGCCATAAAGTTTACCATAGATAAAGAGTTGATAGGAGACTTTCCCCTTGGACTTTCTCAAGCGAGAACCATTAGGTCAGTCGTTGAGGAAATTAAAATGGAGCTTGGAAAGACTGAAGCGAAACTTTGTTTTGGAGCAGTTCCCTATAGAGAAAATGAGCTTATGCACTCAGAGGCAAATATTGATAAGCTTAAAGATGCTGGGTGGAAGCCACGTTGGTCCTTTGAAGAGGGATTAAGGGAAACTATTAGGAACTCATGAAATCAGTATTTAAATCGATAAGAGAAGATTTTTCTAATATTAAGCTTGAAGGGAATTACGGACTCTGGATGATTCTTCTCTTGGGAGCAACGTTATATTTTCAACAGAGCTGGGTTCCTGGTTTTTTCCAAGATGGCTATTTATATACAGTTTTTGGAAAGAATGCGGCTGAGTTAGGTCATTGGTTAATCCCATTTCAATCGAAAACTCAGTATCCGCAATTTGATCACCACCCACCTTTTCTTTTTATGATAGAAGGACTCTTTTTTAAACTTTTTGGATCTTCATATTCAAGTGCCCGAATTTTTTCCGGTTCATGGTCCCTAGCGACGGTGTTGGGAGTTTTCTTATTCTTTAAAGATATTAAGAAGCCTAGATGGGGCTTTTTCTCCTCTTTAATATTAATACTGATACCTAGTTTGTTGAAAAAAACAAGATTTCCAAATCTAGACGTTCCTCTTATGTTTTGTTTTTTCATGTCTCTATCTTCCTATTATTTGGCCGTTTTTAATGAACGAAAAAATAACTGGTATCTATGTGGTTTCTTCACAGGACTAGCATTTTTAATCAAAGGATTTCCAGCCTTAGTCATTATAGGGATTATGTTTCTTCATCTTTTAATTAATGGACGTATTAATGAATTAAAGAAATTTACTCCTTGGATTGGACTTCTCTTGTCAGTATTGATCGTTTCTATTTGGCCAATGGCTCTTTATTTGAAAGGGGACTATCAAGTTTTTCATAACTATGTGATTGGTCAGTTTTTTAATACTATAGTTAAAGGAAGAATGACGAATGATCCCCAGTATTTTTTATATTTCACCCATCTGTTTAAAACAGTACTTCCATGGCTCATTCTAGCTTTTTTGGGTTGGAGAAAAGCGATAAAGAACGAAGATAAGAGTATATTCTCCTTGTTCTTAGTTTGGTTCACTTTGATTTTGCTTCCATTTAGCTTTGTTAAATTTAAATATAGTAATTATATTATCCCCTTATATCCTGCGCTTGCGATCATG
>JAIBDQ010000006.1 GCA_024686135.1 Halobacteriovorax sp.
TTGAAAAAGAAATCATTTCAAAATTTGAAAAAGATATCGACCTTCAAGGTGAAGAAGAAACTGCTGAATAATTAACTATTTTTTAAAGAGGATATAGATATGGCAATTACTGCTGCTGCTGTAAAAGAACTAAGAGAACAAACTGGTGCCGGAATGATGGCCTGTAAAGACGCCCTTAAGGAAACTAACGGGGATCTTGAAGCTGCTGTCGATTACCTTCGTAAAAAAGGTTTAGCCGCTGCTCAGAAAAAGCAATCTCGTGTTGCTGCTGAAGGTGCTGTTGCAACTGTTGTTGATGGAAATAATGGGGTGATCGTTGAAGTAAACTGCGAAACAGACTTTGTTTCAAAAGGTGATGACTTCCAAGGTTTCACAAAAAGTATCGCTGAATGGACACTTGCGAATAAGCCAAGTGACATCAATGAGCTTAAAGACTCAAAGAGTGCTGAATCAAATGAATTAACACTTAAGTGTGGAGAGAAAGTTGATATCAGACGTTTTGTTAATGTTTCTTCAGAAGGTGTTTTAGGAAGTTATAACCACGGTGGAAAGATTGGTGTTCTAGTTAACCTAAAGTCTTCTGACAAAGGTGAGAAAGTTCAAGAACTAGCTAAAGACATTGCTATGCATGTTGCGGCTGCTTCTCCAAAATTTCTTAAAGCTGATGAGATCGATGAAGATTTTAAGCAAAGAGAAGCTGCTATTTATAAGGCTCAACTTCTTGAAGAAGGAAAGCCTGAGAATATGATCGACAAGATTATTATGGGTAAACTTGGAAAACTAGCTAAAGAAGTATGTCTTCTTGAGCAGGCTTTCGTTAAGGATCCAGATATGAATGTTAAGAAGCTTATTGAAAGTGTTGGAAGTGATATTGAAGTTATCGCTTTTCATAAACTTAACTTAGGTGAAGGTATCGAGAAAAAAGAAGATAACCTTGCTGATGAAGTCGCTAAAATGACAGGTAAACAGTAAAAATTATTTTGATTAAATAAAACATAGGGGATTGAGCGGCAATCGTTGCATCTCAGTCCCCTTTTGTTTGTCTACGGGAAGCTTAATGAAATATAAAAGAATCCTTCTAAAATTATCTGGTGAAGCACTTGCCGGTGGCCAAGGGGGCGGAATTTGTCCCGAAACAATTTCAAGTTTAGCAGAAGATATTAAAGCCATTCATGAGATGGGGGTCGAAATTGCACTTGTTATAGGTGGTGGGAATATTCACCGTGGAGTAGCAGGCTCGACAAAAGGTATGGACCGAACAACTTCGGATCATATGGGAATGCTCGCGACTGTTATAAACTCTTTAGCTCTTCAAGATCACCTAGAAAGAATAGGGGTTTATACGAGAGTGGCTACAGCGATTGAGATGTCTGAAATTGCGGAACCCTATATTAGAAGAAGAGCTGTAAGGCACTTAGAAAAGAAAAGAGTGATTATTTTTGCTGCAGGAACTGGGAATCCTTATTTTACAACGGATACAGCTGCTGCTCTAAGGGCAAATGAAATAGATGCTGAAGTCATCCTAAAGGCTACGAAAGTTGATGGTATTTACGATACTGATCCTGTTGGGAATCCTGAAGCAATTAAATATGACAAATTAAACTATATGGATGTTTTAAAGCAGGGAATAAAGGTTATGGATTCCACGGCAATATCACTTTGTATGGATAACGAATTAGATATAATTGTTTTTAATATTTTTGAAAAAGGGAATATTAAAAAAGTAGTAGAGGGTGCCTCAATTGGTACCATTGTTACTAATAATTAAGGGAGAATATTGTGTTAGATCAAATTAAGCCTGTATTAGAAGAGAGTATGTCTAAAGCGATAGAATCTTTAAAACATCAGTTAACTAAAGTGAGAACTGGCCGTGCCTCGGCTAGTGTTTTAGATGGAGTTAGTGTTGATTATTACGGTTCAGCAACCCCAGTAGCCCAGGTTGGCCAGATAAGTACTCCGGAAGCAAGGCTTCTTCAGATTCAACCTTTTGATAAAACAATGATTGCGGAAATCGAAAAAGCGATCATGGGAGCTAACCTTGGCTTAACACCTTCTAATGATGGAAACTTAATACGTATTCCTTTCCCAGCTTTGACTGAAGAGAGAAGAAAGGAACAAGTTAAAGATATTAAGAAGTTAGGTGAAGATGCCAAAATTGCAATTCGTAATGCTCGAAGAGATCAGAACGATATAGTGAAGAAAGCAGAAAAAGATAAAGCAATTGGCGAAGATGATTCAAAAAAATTCCAATCTGAAATTCAGGTAGTAACTGACAAGTTTGTTAAAGAAGTTGATGAAATTATGACTTCAAAAGAAAGTGAGATTCTTTCAGTTTAAAATATGAACGAGCAATTAGAGAACCAATTCAAGCATGTTGCGATCATAATGGATGGTAATGGCCGTTGGGCTGAGGCTCGTGCACACACTAGAGTGTGGGGACATATTAGAGGAAGTCGAATCGTTTCTGAAATTGTAGAAGAAGCTGATGATTTGAATGTAGAGTCACTCACTTTATATGCATTTTCTACAGAGAATTGGAGTAGACCACTTCTTGAAGTTAAAACTTTATTTTCTCTTCTTAAAAAGTTCATTAAGAAAGAGAAAAAAAGAATTATAGCAAATGATATAAGATTTAAAGTCATGGGAGATATATCAGCACTTCCAGATGAAACGAAATCATTAATTTATGATTTAGAAGGTCTTACAAAAAATGCCAATGGGTTGAAGCTTAACTTTGCTTTTGGCTACGGTGGACGTGACGAAATTATTAAATCAGTTAACTGTTTTATAAAAAAGAACCCAGGAAAAGAGTTAACAAAAGAAGACCTGTCAGAAAACCTCCTTATCCCAGAGATCAAGGATGTTGATCTCTTGATTAGAACTGGCGGAGATATGAGGGTTTCAAACTTTTTATTATGGCAAATTGCTTATGCCGAACTGTATTTCACTGAAACAAAGTGGCCGGAATTTAAAAGGTCGGAGTTTAGAGATATTCTCTTCAAGGTGAATGAAAGAGAAAGAAGATTTGGAGCAACTAGAAAAACAGATTCCTTAGAAGAAAATGAAAGTAAAGCAGAAGAAAACTTAAGGTATATCTCAGACTCATCTTCATCCGTGAGAGGCAACTAATGTCTAATACGGCCAAAAGAATAACTTCAGCAATTGTTCTAGTTACTATTCTTTCAATTTTAATTTATCTCGGGTCAGCACCAACTATTGGCTTTGTTTTGTTAGTAGGTGTTCTTGCTATTGATGAGATTTTTTGTAATTTGTTTAAAAATGATCGTTGGAGTTTAAACTATTTTATTTCTCAACTTATATTTTTAGGACCAACAGTATATTTAAACTATTTGGATAATACAGTCGGCTTATTCACCGTTGTTAATAATGCGGCAGTATTATTTAATATTCTTCTTCTTGTTTATCTCTTTTATATAAATATAGAGAGTGACTTTCTCAAGAAGTTTACTGGCAAGTTTCCATATGTTGCAGGGATCATGATTGTACTCCCAGTAGCTTCTTTGACCTCTTTGTTGCACTATGAAAAGTGGCGCTTATTTCTAGCAGTTCTTTTAATGGTTAACTTTGGAATGGACACTGGCGCTTGGTTTTTTGGAAAGAATTTTGGAAAGCATAAACTCTGGAAGGCCGTTAGTCCCAATAAGACTATTGAGGGGTTGATTGGCGGAATGATTACGTCAGGTATTATTGGCGGAGCTTCTTGGCAGTTCTTTTTCGGACAAATGAGTATTCAACTGTTCGTTTTCTTTAGCTTTTTAGGCCTAATGTCTCAGGTTGGAGACCTTGTTCAAAGTAAAATCAAAAGGCAAGCAGAGGTAAAAGATAGCTCTTCGTTGATACCGGGACATGGCGGGGTTTATGATAGAATAGATAGTCTGATATTCTTGGCACCGTTTTATGCGTTGGCTTTGAAGTACTTTTACTTTGGTTAAATGATGCTTGAACCTATTTTAATTTTTATAATTTTCCTTGGACCTTTAGTTTTCTTTCATGAGCTAGGTCACTTCTTTTTCGCTCGATTATTTGGTGTAAGGGTGGAAGTCTTTTCTATTGGTTTTGGTCCAAAAATTTTGAAATATAAAAAAGGCGATACTGAGTATGCTTGGTCACTTATTCCATTAGGTGGCTACGTAAAAATGTTTGGAGACAATCCATTACTAAAAGATGAGATTCCTGAAGAGGACAGAAAGTATACTTTTACTCACAAGAATAAATGGCAAAGATTTTGGATTGTTATGGGTGGACCATTAGCAAACTTTATATTGGCCTACTTTATTTTCTATTGCCTATTAGTTGCTGGAGAAAGAATTCCTGAAATTAGAATCGGCGTTTTAGATAAAACGAATATCTTGTACGAGAAAGGTTTTCGCTCTGGTGACGTTATTAAAAAAGTAAAAGGGAAACCTGTATACAATCCAAGTGATGTAATAGTCGAAGGCCAGGCTGAGATATCAGGCGTGGTCGTGAACAGAGATGGAAGTGAAGTAACTATTCCATCGGCTGTGACAGGAGAGGATTTTCAAAAATCATTTGCTAAATCTCCTCTAATGAGAGCACCTGTTGTTGTAGGTAATAACGGAACTCGTTTTGCCATTAGTTTTGATCCTAATAAAGTTAACTGGAATAAGTCTTTAGACCAATTTAATGACGATAAAAGAACGGAATTATTCCTTTACTCTATTAAAAAGGACGCCACTGTAAAAAAAGGTGATTCCTATGCAATGCTTACAACTGAGAAAGCATATTCAAATAGATTAGAGATTGATCCAGTTAAAGATAAGATTTTACAGCTTAGAGAACGTGGCTTTTATCCAGCAGACCTTATGGTAAAAAGCGTGAACATGAAGTCACCCGCTGACAAGGCAGGGCTTAGGGAAGGCAATGTCATTCTAGGTGTTAATGGAGAAGATCTAAACTCTTTTTACGATCTTAGGAATGCAATTGATAAAGCAAAAGAAGGACCTGTTGCGATTAGTGTAATGGCGGAAGGTAAAATAAGAGAGATTAATGTAACTCCAGACATAAAAGAATCAAATGGAAAAAAGATAAAGTTAATTGGTGTTTATAGCGCAGGTGTTTTTCAGGGGATTAGATTTTTTCATACAAACTCACGGGGTTTAATTAATTCTCTTTATTATGCTTTTCCTAGAACCTGGGAAAGTATTGTAAAAACTTTCGATGGGTTTAAAAAGCTGATCACCGCAGAAGTTTCAGCTAAGAATATTGGAGGACCGCTCGCTATTGGGAAAGTTGCGACCGATTCTTTTAATACAAGCTTTTCTTACTTCTTTCAGTTAATGGCTTTGATTTCTATCAACCTTGGAATTATTAACTTATTCCCGATACCCGTTCTAGATGGTGGACATATTATGTTTATCTTTTTAGAGATCCTTAATGGCGGACCTGTATCTAGAAGGAAAATGGAAATTGCTCAACAGTTAGGCTTGTCACTTCTTTTAATGTTGATGATAGGTGCACTATATAATGATGTTGTAAGATTTTTCTAAACTATGGGCTATTCATTATTTATAGATTCATCCGATAATTTGACCCTTGGACTCCTTAATGAGCAGTTGGAATGGGTTGAATTTAAAACTATGGCCAGTAGGAAAAGCTCCGGCGTATTTCATGGCCTTGTCGAAGAGTTATTAAGCTCAAAGAATACAGATATTTTCAATTTAGATCGTGTCTTTTATGCTGCCGGACCAGGTTCTTACACTGGTATAAGATTGGTAGAAGGCTTTAGCCAAATTCTTAGATGGAGAGGGGTGAAAACGAACTCCTTTTATTTATTTGAAATACCCAAAATGTTGGGAGAGAAATCTGGTATTTGGGTATCAGAGGCTTATAAGGGAGAACTGTTCTTATATCATTGGGATGGTGAAACTACGTCGACGAAATTACTTAAAAAAGAAGACGCATTAACTTATTTGAATGATAAAAATGAAACTTTGTACTCGTTGAATAAGATCGAATAAATAAATTCAAAATTAATTTTAAGCTTACTTGAAAAAAGTCCAAAAGATGTATTTTCTAATATTAAAGAAAGGGACTTAATACGTGATCCTTTTTATTATAGATCTATTGAGAATGAATTTACTAAACCTAAAATTGTGAAAGGTCGATTGTGAGACTCTTTTATCTGAATAGATTAATTCACTTTATATTTTTATCTGTATTATTTTTTACACTTCTTATTGGTTTATACCTCGTGGCACTACCTGTGCTAATTATTTATCTTACCTCTTTATATCTATTCAGAAGAAAGAGAGGGGTTTTCAAAGAGAACCCAAGCATTACGGAAGGCGTTTTATATGCTCCCTCAAATGGTAAGGTTACTAGAGTAAGGCCAGGGGTCGTGCATCCTAAATTGGGTGAGGGATTGACGGAAATTCTCGTTCGACTTCCATGGAATGCGGAGTACGGTATATATCTTCCATTTACAAGTGAAGTTAAAGATCTTCATGCCATGAAAGGAAGGGATTTTTTCCGATTTTCTAAACTCGAAAACACCAATATCGTAGACCGTGCAGGAGTCTTTATGTCTCTTGAGAGTCAAAAAGGTGATGAAATTGGTCTACAACTTCTTAAGTGCCCAACTGGTCTGTGGCCTGAGATAAAAGCCATGCCAGGCGACAGAGGTAAAAGACAAGCGAATATCGGATTATTACCATTTGGTGGTACTCTAGCCTTATATATACCTGAGAAATATGAGATACTTGTTCAGGAAGGACAAGAAGTCGTTGCCGGAGAATCTTTGATCGCCGGGCAGCAGTAACACTCGGATTTATCAATGGTTGATTCAAAGAAATTAGCATTTTTTCTTCCTAATACTTTTACAGCATTAAATATGGCCTGTGGTTTTGCTTCAATTATGATGAGCTACCAGGGTGAGTTTTATAAAGGTTGCCTCATATTAATTTTAGGTGCCATCTTTGATTCGGTTGATGGTCGAGTTGCTAGAATGACTGGAACTCAATCAAGTTTTGGTGAGCAGTTTGATTCACTTAGTGACTTGATCTCTTTTGGGATGGCACCAGCCTTCTTGGTGTATAACCAGTTTCTTACGAATATGGGTAGACTTGGTTATGTGGTCGCTTTTATTTATGTTCTTTGTGGCGCTCTAAGGCTAGCAAGATTTAATGCCAATATTGATCGAGTAAGTTCTGACTTTTTCCAGGGATTACCTATTCCAGGAGCTGCCCTTGCTGTAATTGGTTATGTTCTTTTTAGTATCGAGTTTCCCGAGCTCATCGAATTTAAGATAGTTGCTGCCGTATATACAGTCTTTTATGCCTTACTTATGATTTCTAATATTCCATTCTTTTCATTTAAAAACTCAGAGTTAGTTAAAAAGAATAAAAAATTAGCATTAGTGATTATATTCTTATTGTTAACATTGATCTTTTTATATGATCAATTGATGATGGCCATTATTATGGGTCTTTATGTCTTTGCTTCTTTAATTTATTTCTTCAAAGTGAGAGGTAGACTAGATGAAATTTTCAATTGGACTAGTGATGAGCAAGAATCATAATTTAGTTATTTTGACATTTTTATTTAGTTTTAATTCTTTAGCTGAGATCTCACTTCCTCTTCCTGGTGTACCTATCGATAACTCGGTTTTAGAAAACAGAATGAAGGAAAGTGAAACGAGAGGTGCTTTTGTTCCTGGTGATGAATTTGAGGAAGTTGATATTAAGACAAAGAAAACTTCAGTTTATGTTCCTGAAGATGCAGAAGATGCTGGTTTAGATAGCGAAGTAACGAGAAGAGAAAAATTAAAAAACTTTGGTTCAACGGTTCCTCACTCAATGGAAGGAGGAGATAGTTACCAAAGATTATCAAATAGAGACCTTCTTTATCAGTTCCAGGGCGAGGGTAGTAAAAGTTTTGGCTTCTATTATATCCAAGATACATATGATGTTTCTGATGCCAATGGTATTTATAATCGAACTTATGGGGAAAATGTTTCACAGGCCATGAGGGGAGGATCTGTTCATATCTCTTATGAGAGATTTTGGGTCCATGATAAGGTTTTTCTAGGTTGGGGAATGAATTTTGGAGTAGGACTTTCTCAAGGGAAAGGTTCTTTTACTTCATCTGGTGTTTCCGGAGGCCAATCGACTACGAAGTTTTCTCTTTGGACCCTTCCATTGGACCTGGGGCTTGTGTTTGAAGTACCTTTAGGGAATTGGTTAAAGGTTGGAGTTTCAGGTGGACCATCAGCTATGGGTCTTTATCAGCATAGAGATGACAAAGATAATCGTGAAGGTGGTAAACATTTAAGGCAAGTCTCTTATGGTTATTATGGTAGAGCAAATTTGAAAATCAGCATGTCTCATTTTATGCCTTCTCAGGCAGTAAGAAATCTAAAGGCATATACAATGACAAAAATGTATTTGACTCTTGAAGCTCGAATGCAGGAATTTAATAATTTTCAAGATGACCTTTCAATCACTGGTCAGTCATTCGGGCTAGGTTTTGCCTTTGAATACTTATAAGTTAGTAATCCAATACAAAGGTACCTCATATCAGGGTTGGCAAATTCAACCTCAGGGTAAAACTGTTCAGGGTGAATTAAATAAGACTCTTAAGAAGATTTCCAAAAGTGAAAATTTAAAAACTATTGGAAGTGGTAGAACGGACAGTGGAGTTCATTCTCTAGGTCAGACCGTAAAAGTTTCAATGAAATTAGACATTGGAAACGAAGAACTAAAAAAAGCCCTAAATTCATTACTGCCTAATGATATCAGAGCCGTTAAAGTTGATAGGGTTGATGACTCTTTCCATCCAATTGGAGATTCTGAATGGAAAGAATATATTTATTTGTTTTCTACAAATAGAGAGACGAGCCTTTTCTACAATGAGTTTTTGAGTGTTCAGCCCTATAAATTCAATTTGGAAGATATGCATAAGGCATGTGAGTTGTTTGTGGGAAAACATGATTTTGCAGACTTTCAATGTGTTGGAACAGAAGTGAATTCTACAATCCGAGAGATTTATGAGTGTGAGATTTCTGAATATATGAATGAGTGGGGAGTTTTTCCAAAATGCGAGCATGTTTTTGCTCTTCGCGTCAAAGGGGATGGTTTTTTAAAACAGATGGTTAGGCTAATGATGGGCACACTATGGAATATTGGTCAGTCTAAAATCAGTCTTCAGGAGCTTGAACTGGCCCTGAGCACTCCAACGGGCAAGAAGCTTGGAGCTGTGGCACCTCCCGAAGGCCTTTATCTAAATAAAGTATTTTACCCTTAAATGCCGTTTAAATTGACTTTTACGCGTGTTCTCGCTATTTTCACGAGATTTCAAATTGAATTTTACGCAAAGAGTTGGGAGTACTTAAAATGTCTTATAAAGTAGAAGAAGTTAATGGTTGTACTAAGAAAATTGTTTTTAATTTTGAAACACTAGATTTAACAACTGAGATTAAAGCTGAGCTTACTAAAAAACAAAAAACAGTAAATATTAAAGGGTTTAGAAAAGGTAAAGCACCTCTTGCTATGGTTGAGAAGCTTTATGGACCGCAGCTTGAGTTTGATGCTCTTAACCAATTCGTTCAAAATCAGTTAATTGCCGCATTAACAAAAGAAGAGCTGAATCCTGTTGGTCAGCCAAGTTTCGAAGATATGAAATATGATGCTGGAAAAAGTGTTAGTTTTAATGCTGTCGTAGAAGTTTTTCCAACTGTTGAAATTAAAGATCTTTCAAAGTTAAGTTTCAAAAAAGAAAAAGTAGAAATTAAAGACGAAGACGTAGAGTCTATAAAGAATAATTACTTAGGATCAAAAGCTGAAATGGTTGAGATCACTGATGATAGTGTTACTTTAGATAAAGGACATACCGCTGTATTGAATTTTCAAGGCACAACTGCAGACGGAGAGAAGCCAGAGAGTATGAAAGGTGATGAATTCCTTTTAGAGATTGGATCTGGTCAGTTTATTCCAGGGTTTGAAGAAGGGATGACTGGAATGAAAAAAGGCGAAAAGAAGTCAATCGACTTAACTTTCCCTGAAGAGTATCACGCTGAAGAATTAAAAGGCGCTAAGGTCGTGTTTGACGTTGAACTTCTAGAAATTAAAGAAAAGAAGTTACCAGAATTTAATGATGAATTGGCAAAAGAGTTTGGATTTGAATCGGTAGAAGATTTCAACACTAAGAATAGAGAAAACTTAGTAATGCAAAAAGAGAAAGCTGCTGACGAAAAGCTTCATCAAGAAATCCTAGAAACACTTATTAAAGAGAACTCATTTGATGTACCTGGTGCATTAGTTGCTCAACAAAAAGACTATTTAAAAGAAGATGTGAAAAAAAATCTTTCTCAACAAGGTTTTAACGAGCCAATGATGGAAGAATACTTTCAGAAATGGGCCGATGATCTTAATGAAAAAGCTCAGTTTCAAGTTCGTTCTGGGTTAATTTTAGATACTCTTGCAAAGAAATTTGAAGTTGAGACTTCAGATTCAGATCTGGATGCTAAAATTGAAGAAACAGCTAAAGGATCAGGGCTTCCTGTAGAGCAGCTAAAGCAATATTATTCTTCTGATGAAAATATTAGAAAGAATATGATGTATGCGATTAGAGAAGAAAAGACTTTCGAAGCCCTAAAAAGCCAAGTCAAAGTAGAAGTTGCTTAATAAAACTAAAAAAATAAGTACAAAAAAGGCGTCTCCTGGACGCCTTTTTTATTTGTCATTCTCTTCTACAAACTTTTTTATCTCGTCAAAATTCTTAATAATATAGGCTGCTTTCTTGAAACCAAAGCTTACGATCGTTCCAAATTTTTCAATTTCATTTCCTTCATCATCTACTTTGATAATTTTTAGAATCTTATTACCTTTAAATTCATCTTCAACACACTTATGTGGTTCGTATTCCATATTGGCTCCTTATTTTTGGATTTGTGCTTTCATTAAGCGTTCCATTTCAAATACATCAGTTGCTTTAAACCAGTCATTTCCAGCGCCTCTTGCAACAGGTTTAAGTTTGCTTGTGATAATTCTTCCATTTTCATAGATGCTATCTTCCACATGAACTTTAACCACTTCACCGGTTATTATTTGACCACAGCCTGGCTCATCACCATAATTAAGTCGATCTCTAAGTTTACATTCAAAATGTATTAAACTTTCTTTGATTCTAGAGGCTTTAACTACCTCTGAAGGAATTGGAGTTAAACCAGAGTGCTTAAACTCATCTTCTCCATACGGTAATTCCGCACTACACATATTTACTTTTTCTGCAATCGACTCGGAAACAATATTAACAACAAACTCTTTTTCCCTAAGAATATTTAAAGGGGTGTCTTTTTGCTCCCCGGTAGAACTTCTTATAAGGGGGGAGAATGCTATAATCATCGGCTTAGCACTAACTGCTGTAAAAAAGCTAAATGGAGCTAGATTATTGGTTCCATCTTTATTGAGGGTAGAGACAACTGCAATTGGTCTTGGAAGAATACTTCCTATTAGAAATTTGTAATTTTGTGAGAATTCACCATTCGTATCAAAGCTAAGCATTATAAGTCCTAGATTATTTTTTTTTACCTATTATATTAGTTAATTTTCCTATGCCTTCAACTTCTAACTCTATTTTATCACCTGGTTTTATCCACTTATCAAGTTCTAGGCCACATCCCGTACCAACAGTACCACTTCCAAAGAGATCACATGGAAGGACCCATTCATCCTGACTAACATGTGCAATCATTTGGGCCCAACTAAAATGAGCGTCTCCAGAATGACCCCGTGACCATTCTTGGTCATTTATTGTCGCCGTCATTAGTAAGTTTGGTTCTTTATAGTTAAATTCATCAAAAGTTGTTATTACAGGTCCAAGAACAGAGCAGAAATCCTTGCCTTTAGCTGGACCTAACCTAACGGCCATTTCTTTTTTCTGTATATCTCTAGCAGAGATGTCATTTAAAATAGTGAATCCAAAAATATGCTTTGAAGCATCTTTTTCTTTAATATTCATTCCACTACGGCCAATGACCATGCCCAGTTCAAGCTCGTAGTCTAGAATATCCGTATATGATGGCCATAAGACCTCATCTTCATTTCCGATAAATCCATGAGCAGGACCTTTATAGTAAGCAGGAATTTCAAACCAGGCCTTTGGAATCTCTTCGTTTCGTTTTTCAAATCCTTTCTTGACATGTTTCTCATGAGCATAAAAATCTCTATAAGTTTCAATTCGATCCATAGGGGAGTTTAGCTTTATTGAATTCTTTTTCATTTCAAAAGAAATTGAAGTGCCATCATTTAGCGCAAGGTCCCCCAATTTTTGGAGTTTTTGAAATAGTTCTAGCGACTTATTCAGCCCATCGATAGGGCACTGATTTTGCCTCAAAAACTTATATAATGAAGAGCTACATTCATGCTCTGCCAATTCTTTTGAATTAAAATGACCTTCTTTTTCAAAGAAAAGTGTCCAGCAAAGATTAGGGTCTACAATCAGATTTTCTTTTTCGAGAAGAATCCCGAGTCTTTTTTGAGGCAGATATCCTGTATTATAGGTATAGTTGCAAATTTTCATTTAACCCTTCCAAATTTTTTATTGTATTCAGGTAGCACTAGATCCATGGCTTCAAAGAAGTGGTCCATTTCTTCCGGCGTACCAAGTGATATCCTTATAAACTCAGGCATTCTATTCACCTTCAATGGTCTTATAATGACACCTTTATTTAACAAACTATCAAAAAGAAAGTCGCTTGCTTCTGTTGAGCCTGTTTTGATAGTGATGAAATTGGTAACCGACTTAATAGGAACAAAATCATTCTTCTCTAAATAGTCTACGCATCTTGAATATTGAATCATGTTATTTTCAAGAGTTCTTTGAAGATGGGGAGTGTCTTTTAATGCGCCAACTGCTCCAAGTTGAGCAATAAGATTAGGCTCAAAAGGTAACTTTACTTTGGTTAAGTTAGAAATCAGATCTTGATGGCCAAATCCGTAGCCGACCCTAATTCCCGAAAGACCATAAGCTTTTGAAAATGTTCGAAGTGTTATTACATTGTCGTAACGGTAGTCCATTGAATCTGGATAATCATCAAACTGTTTAGCGAATTCAAAATACGCCTCATCTAAAATCACAAGAACATGTTCGGGAACATACTTCATAAGATAGTCGAATTCATCTTTCGTGATATATGTACCGGTAGGATTGTTTGGATTAGCGATATAGATAACTTTCGTTTTTTCAGTTATGGCCTCTGCCATCTTCTTAACATCAAAACGATAATCAGAAGTTAAGCTAACTTGTTTAACACTCGCACCAACACTTTGAGCGAGGATATAGAATCCAATAAAAGTATTTTCACTTGTTAAAACCTCAAGGCCAGGTTGTAAAAAGGCTCTGGCTATATAGGCCATAATACCTTCACTGCCATTACCTAGAATAATATTCTCAAGCTTCAAGTCATACATTTTTGAGAGTGAGGTTTTTAAGCGATAGGCATGCATATCTGGATACATATGCAAGTCCCAAAGTCCGTTGGTCATTTCTCGTATGGCAAATGGCGAAGGACCTAAGGGATTTTCATTACTCGCAAGTTTTGAAATCTTAGTTAATCCTTTTTCCCTTGCTAACTCATCTATTGGCTTTCCAGCCTGATAGGTTTGTAAGCTTCTAATATATTCCGGTACTAAGGAATTTGATATTTGCTGGCTTTGATTTGACATGGAAACCTCAGTTTTGAATCACTTTTTTATCATATTTTGTCCTTTCAAGATAATTTAACGCAAAGCAAAGTCCTCGTCGAATGCTATAGTAGAAGAGGAGAAAATAATGACCGAATATTCATATGGAAAGTTCTCTATAGAACATCTCAAAAACACCGCCGAGGGAGTAAAGCTCTTTAATGAACAGAAGTATTGGGAGTGTCATGAAGTGCTCGAAGATCATTGGTTAGAGGGAAGGGGTGATAATGCTCGTTATGTTTATTGGGCCATTATTCAGGTCGCTGCTGCGATGATTCACTACAGAGATAAGAATTTGAGCGGCGCACAAGGCTTATTGGCCAAAACTAAAGACAAATTACAAAAAATTGATGAACTCAAAGTTGAAACTGACTTGATGGAAACTTATTTAAGTTGGAGTAAACTTAAAAAGCTAGTAACCGGAATATCTAGAGAAGCTGAGCTTGAAGAGTTTAAAGAACTATTTGAGTTTCGTTTTAAGGACCCGTCAACTTGGAATATCGAATGAAGTATTTAGTATCGAGCTTTGGAGAATCTTTTTCAATTTTAAGGAAGGATAAAATAGTTCTCCTGTTTAGTTTTGCCCCAATTTTGATTGGTGTCGTTTTATATTATTTTCTTGGTCAGCTTATTTTTACTGATTTTCTTGATTGGATAAATATTTGGGTAAAGCAAAAAGTAAGTTCTGATGGGCTTGGCTCTGTTATTAGCTGGATCGTCACAGCATCTTTAACTGTAGTGATGTATTTTATAGTGTCTTGGACTTTTGTTCTCATCGTCTCACTAATTGCTTCACCTTTTAATGATATTATAAGCAATAGAACTGAAAAAATTTTAATGGGTGAGGTCCCAGAGTCTTTAGATAAATCTATTGGAAGACTATTAAAAAGATTTGCCTTTACTATCGTTAATGAGCTCAAGAAGATTTCATTCATTGTAATCATGACCTTTTTGGCCCTGATTTTAAACTTTATCCCAATACTATCACCGGTCTCATTTGTCTTGAGTGCTTTGTTATTTGCAATAGGCTTTGTCGACTACTCTTGGAGTCGGCACAATCTCCATTTTAGAGAATGTGTTAGCAGTACGCGGAGATTATTTTTAGGTTTCTCATTATCGGGTTGTGTCTTTTTAGGTCTAGTCGCCATCCCGGTTGTAAACTTATTTACTCTTCCTTACGCAGTGATTTACTACACGATTTTCTTTACTAAAAATAGAATGGTCTCAGATGTCTGAATTAACAAAAGTTCTCATAAGAACACCATCAAAACTTGAGCATGTGGCTAAAGTCTTCCCCTTTTTACAGCAATTGAAAGTTTGTTATCCTGAATCTCAATTTCACTTGTTAGTTTCAGAAAATTCCGAGATTTTTTTTAAAGCTCTGCCATTTGAAGTTGATATTTATGTCTTTGATGAAGCGGAGATGTCCTTACCAGCAATTCATAAATTCGCTGTTAATCAAAACGATATTTTTAATATCGACCTCTATTTTGATCTTGAAAATACTTTTAAGTCCGCATTTGTTGGATTTTCTTTTAAAGCAAAAGATAGAGTTGGTTATGATAATGGGCTTAATAAGTTATTACTAACTCATAAGGTTGAAGCTTTTGAAAGTTTTCGTCCTGATAAAGTTTATTTAAAACTATTAGAGAGTTTTTCAGAAAAAAACTATTCGGATCTAAAGATAGATGGAGAAGTATCAAAGGATAGGTTGTCCTCAAAGAAGGCAGAGGAACTAATCAATCTCCCTCCATATTTTCTTATAAGAGTAGGGGACTTGCTAAAGAAAAAAGAGTTTTGGGATGACTTCTTTAGATTTTTTGAAGGTCAATACTTTGTGATTTGGTTTGATTCTAAAAATGGGGAAGAGAAATACAATGAGCTACAAGGGTACTTCAAGTCTTTAGAACAAAAAAATAAATACTTGGTTAAAGCAGGGCCAGAGGAAAACTTTTTAAGATTACTTGTTCATTCGATTGGTTTTTTTACGGAAGATAAAAATTGGTCATATCTTGGCAGCTATCTAGATGTTAATACCTACTCATTTGTTAAAAAGGCATCCGACTTGGCTTTTATGGAGCATTTCAAAGGTGCTCCAGTTTTAATAGAGATGAATCAAGAAATACCAGTTAAATGGATCAGTGAAGAGAAAAGTGAGCCTATCGAAACGGTCGATAGGCTTGTGAATATATTACATGAGATACATGAACTATGATTTAAAGTTTTGAAGGTTTTCTTTGATTGAATTTAGCTTTTCCTCAAACTCTTTTGCATTCTCCCTTACTTCTATTTTTACTTCATCAGGAGCATTACTCATAAACTTCTCATTATTAAGTTTTTTGTCGTATTTTAAAAACTCTTTTTCAGTTTTCTTTAAATCCTTTTCAAGTCTTGCTATTTGTTCACCCAAGTCGATCACACCTTCAAGTGGGAGAAAAATTTCTGTATGTGTTGTTGCCTTAAATGCGGACTTCCCAGGTCTTTGATTTGATTTATCAGAAACTTTTAGAGAACCAACTTTTGCAAGGTCCCTAAAATTTTGAAGGTTTTCAGAATAATATTTTACGAGCTCCTCATCATCACTAAAAAGCTCCACCGGGACCTCCTCTTTGGGTTTGATATTTACACTTGCTCGTAAGTTTCTAATGCCCGTAATAGTCTCAATAAATCGGTTCATTATCTCTTGATCTTTATGAAACTCGTTATCTTTTGAAAACTCAGGGTAGTCTTGAATTATCAACAAGTCTTCTTCTTTATCCTTAAGGAATGACCACAACTCTTCAGTGATAAAAGGGATCATTGGGTGCAGTAGGGCCACGACCTTTCTAAAAACATATCTAAGAACAGTCGCTCTTTGTGCTTTGGCCTCGGCATCTTCTCCACTTAACTGAGTCTTTGATAATTCTATAAACCAAGAGCAGAACTTATCATAAACGAATTGATAAATTGCCGAGCAAGAGTCATCGTAACGAAATTCCTCCATAGATTCATTCATTACTTTTGAGACGGCATTTAGTTCGCCAATTATCCATCTTTCATGGTGGTCGAGTTCTTCTGGAAGTTCTTTTCCTGCATTGGCTAAATGAGGTTCAATGAATCTATAGGCATTCCAAATCTTATTTACAAAATTCCTAAATCCCCCAATCCTTTCGGGATCTAAATTAATTCCACGGTTATAACCGGATCCGGCAGCTAGGGTGAACCTGAAAGCATCTGCACCATACTGTTTTACCATGTCTAGAGGATCAATCCCATTATTAAGAGACTTGCTCATTTTTCTACCGAGCTTATCTCGAACAATCGCATGTATATAAATCTTTGGAAAAGGAACAGTTCCCGTGAATTTTTGGCCCATCATCATCATTCTTGCTACCCAAAAGAAAATAATATCGTGTCCTGTTACCAAAACAGAAGTTGGATAGAAGGTGTCAAATTTCCTTTCAATCATTTTTTCTTTATCAGGCCAACCTAAAGTAGAAAATGGCCAGAGTCCTGAGCTAAACCAAGTGTCTAACACATCAGGGTCTTGAACAATCTCAGAAGATTTACACTTCTCACAACCTGTCGGTTTTTCTTCTTCTGTGGCCCATTGATGATCACAGCTCGTACATTTAAATACAGGAATTTGATGTCCCCACCATAATTGCCTAGAGATGCACCAGTCTCGAGGGTTTCTTTGATAAGAGAAATAAGTATTTTCCCAACCCTTGGGGTAAAACTTAGTCGTGTCCGATTCGACAGCTTCGACAGAGTCCTTTGCCATTTTTTTTGTATTCAAGAACCATTGCTTTGATACCATTGGCTCGATAATAGTTTTTGATCTATCTCCATGCCCAACTTGATGTCGATGTGGTTTTACCTCAAGTAAAACTTCAAGCTCTTTAAGCTTTTTTACAATTCCTTTTCTTGCTTCTTTGCAGGAAAGGTCCTTCCACTCTAATCCATAATCGTTAAGAGTTCCGTCTTTGTTTAAAATATTAATAATGGGAAGGTTGTGGCGTTTACCAATTTCAAAATCGTTAAAATCGTGTCCTGGAGTTACTTTTAAACAGCCAGTACCCTTTTCCATGTCAACATAGTCGTCCCCTAGGATGGGTACTTCTCTTTCACATAGGGGAACAATCGCTATTTTCCCAATCAGGTGCTTAAATCTTTCATCGTCAGGATGAACGGATACGGCAGTATCTCCTAGAAGTGTTTCTGGTCTAGTTGTCGCGATCTCTATCAACTCGTCAGAGTCTTTAACTTTATAATTTAAATGATAAAAATTACCATTCACTTCCTCATACTCGACTTCAGCATCACTGATGGCAGACTGTAGACCTGGATCCCAGTTAACAATATAATCTGATTGATAAATTAGGCCTTCGTTATATAAATCGACAAAGGCTTTCTTGACTGCTTTATGTGGTCCCTCGTCCATTGTGAACATTGAGTAGTCCCAGTCTGGACTTGCACCCATTGTTTTTGATTGAAGAGCAATAATTCCGCCATAGTCTTCAACCCATTTCCATGTTTTTTCTAAGAAATACTCTCTTGAATATTCACCGCGTTTTTTACCTTCTTCATTAAAAATGAGCTCTTCAACCTTTGTTTGGGTTGCTATTCCGGCATGGTCCATTCCTGGTAGCCAAAGCGCTTCGAAACCTTTCATTCTTTTAAATCTAATAAGGGCATCTTGGGTTGTAATATCTAAGGCATGTCCAGCATGAAGCCTACCTGTAACGTTCGGCGGAGGCATTATAATGCAATAGCCTTCTTTTTGTTTTCCTGGTCTTGGTTTAAAATATTTTCCTTCTTCCCAAGTTTTATACCATTTCTTTTCAACGTCTTCTGGAGAATAGGTCTTTGATATTTCGCTCATGCTAAGTAACCTTTAATTTCATCGATGCTATCGATTTTGAATTCTTTTTGATCTTTAGTTGAAAGATTTTTTATTTGAACCAAACCATCCTGAATCTCTTGAGTTCCTAAGAGTGCTGCAAAAGAAGCGCCCTTCTTATCAGCTAGAGTAAAGACTTTCTTGATTTTTAGTGGTTCTAATTGTGTAAAGACAGATATGCCATTTGATCTGAGACTGTGGGCAAGATTTAACAAGCTATTAAGACCAGTTTCATCTTGTGTGGTTAGGATGATGTCTACTTTAGGCGAAGAGAAGTCAGGTAGAAGATTGTGGGTCTTAAGAAAGTCCTTGAGAGTAACATCTCCTAGCCCAAAACCTACACCAGGCAGTGATGGTTCATTAAAGATCTTAAGAATATTGGCATAACTTCCGCCGCCACAAATAGCTCTTCTGTTCTCTGGGTTCTTATCAAAGATTTCAAATACGATACCAGTATAGTAATCAAGTCCTCTTACTATAGTTGGATCGAAAACTACGTAATCACTCAAACCGAGGTCTTTTAATTTCTCGTCTAGACTAATGAGCTCTATTGATTTTTCATCGATGGAGTTTTTTGTTAAGAAATTCTTTAAAGACTCAATTGAATTCAGAGCTAAATACTCATTAAAGATAAGCTTTGCTTCGTCGTTTAAAGTCGTTTCATTTATCTGAGTTGTAAATTTTTCTTTATCAAGCTTTTTAGAGCGGTCGACTAATTTATATAATTTGTAACATTCATCTTCAGAGCACTTTAAAAGTTCTTTGAAAACCTTATCTACAATAGCCCGATCGTTAATTAAAATCTCAAAGTGATTTGAGTTTGCACCAAAGCTTTGCATGAGCTTAATACCAAGTTGGATTATTTCCAATTCACCAAGTACTTCTGGAGCACCAAAAACATCCACATTGAACTGCCAATGTTCTCTTAAGCGCCCCTTTTGTGGTCTTTCATATCGGTAAAGATTTGGTATCGAATACCAACGAATTGGTTTTGATACTTCTCTATGCACCTGAGCAACCATTCTTGCTACAGTCGGAGTCATTTCTGGGCGAATGGCTACAAACCTCTCACCTCTGTCATTAAAACTATAGATTTGATCGTTTATTAGTTCTTCACCAGATTTTGCTTTATAAAGTTCGACTTCCTCTAGTAAAGGCCCATCATATGATTCGTAAGCAAAAAGCTCGGCAGTTTCTTTCATTTTAGAGAACATATAATCACGTATACGTTTCTCTTCTGGAAAAAAGTCTCTTGTCCCTTTGTAGGGCTTTTTTGAAAGAGTCATAAAAATCCTTTAATTTCAGATACCTCTGGTCTTTTCGCTGGCAGAATATAGCAAAAAAAATGCGCTAGGTCTAAAACATGAAATCCTATATCTAATATGTAAGTCTATGTTTTTGCTAGCTTTTACCAGCCATCAGCTGGGCTTGGAAGATTTTTTGGAGCCTGGTAGTTACCTTCAGGTTTATTTATCTCTATTGGGGTTAGGCCGCTGGCAAAGTCATCTTCATCTCCGACCCAATCATCAACGGGAATAGGAAGGTTGTTATTCTTAAGCTTCCCAATGAGTGGGTCGAGAATATCTTCCACCGTCACGAGCTTACCAGTCTTATCTAGCTCCATTGATTGTTCTTCAAAATAAACGACTTTCTCATTAGATTCTTTATCTAATTTTAGAGGGGCTGAATGGCGCAGAAGGTAATCAATTTTAGTTGAGATATTTTTTAAAGATTTGTTCATGAGAGGTAACAAAGAATATTGGAACAAAGCCGTTTCCTCGCTCAAAAAGCTTTGGATCCAGGGAAGTAAAAAATTAAGCTTTTTCTGGAGTCGTTTTGATTTTGATGAAGTAACAATACCTTTATTTCTTTCAGCAAAAAAAGTTGGATAGTCTCTATTGTTAAATATGTCGGTTAAGTCTTTTAATATGCTTCCAATAAGCCAGTGAGTAAAACTATTTAGCTTTTCAGTCTTAATTTTTTCTTCGACTTCAGAAATTATCGACTTCTGAAAATACTTATCAGTAATGCTCAAAGGTGGTTTGTAAGCGAGGGCCGTTTTGTATATTTCAGACTTACTTATGAAATAAAGTTCCTCTTTAGATAATGAGTGAAACTTCTTCTCAAGAGTCTTGAAGAATGCGTCGTTATCTTTAGTTTTTTCTATATCTTTTAATTGCAGCTCCTGTATGGACTCCGTTAAGTAAATTAATTCTCGAGGGAGTTTATCCGATGGCATAAGAACTTTAGTCGCAGCAAGCCCAATCTGAGAAGTGTATAAAAAAATTAATAGGAGTCTAATCATTCTATTGCTCACTTGCTTTACTCTTCTTAAGGATGTCTCTATTCGTATAATCAGATTTTCCCTTTACTACATAATACTTACCTAGGTGTGGGAGCAAAATAACGCCATCCATATCTATAGAATGGCTTGCAAAGTTTATATCACTAAGAACTTTTACTCTTTTAGTTCCAAGGCCAAGCTCTACTAGTTCATAGGCCAATTTTTTTCTTTGTTTGCTTAGGTTTTGAATAAACAAAAGTGCGTTCGAGCAAGAGATATTTCCAATATCATTTAGGCTAGACTCATAAAGAATTTCTCTTTTACTAAAGTCTATAGCATTCGCCTTGAGAAGAGAGATCGCACTACCTTTAAACAAGTTATCTAGTCCAAACTCACCGAGGAAAATGTTTTCTTTATTTAAACATAACTCTAACTTTGTGGCAGGGTTACTTGCCTTATAGAGAATATTCGTTTGCTTTGTTATTTTGTCATAATAAAGAACACCAGGAACTCCTTTTTTGTTTAAATCGGAGTAGAGGATTGTGTTGTTATTAGGCATAACTACTTCGGGTTTGAAGTATGGGTTAAAAGAATTTTGAATTTTCAATTCAAATTTTAGTGCACTTGATTTTAGACTTATGAACTTCAATGTTTTAGATATTGGATGAAAAATTGATACCCACTCATCCGAGTTGTGTAATCTGGGGTCTACCCCTAGACCTAACTTAGTGGCAGTTTGACCTCCAAAGTCCATTTTGTAGATAGTCTTCATTTGCCTTACACCGAGGAATTTATGAAAGGATTCTTGCTGTACGATGATTAGTTTTTTACGTTTAGGGCTGGAGATGATTTGGTAGTTAGTACCAGGTGATGAACTTAAGACTTCTTTTACTTTGTAGTTGGTAGATAAAAGTAAGCTTCCTTCTCTATTTTGATAATAAGTAAAACTTCCGTCAGAAGAAATAAATCGAAGATTGTTGATTGCTTGCTTCGTCGCAAGCTCTGGAAGTTTAGACTTTCCAAAGGCCTGAATTGAAATGAAAAAGGATAGGAAAATGATTTTAATTTTTACCTCCCGAAGACTCTTGAATTCCATAAAGAGTCCAAGTATCTAGAGGATGTAGAACTTTGTAACTAGCAATAGAGTTAAATATAAAGTTCCACGGAATTAACCTTGGGGAGTGAATATCGTCAACGGCCAACCTTGTTACCATACGAACTTGCCCAGCATCTTTCATATAACCATCAATGATAAATGGAAGAGGGCTACATTGATTTAGACCTGTTTTTTTGAAGTTTGCAGGGGCCAAATCCTCGGCACAGCCAATTCCATGTACAATATTACTGGGTTTTCTATCTAGAAAATAAATTAAATCTGTAAAATTTCGTATCTTGGATTCTTTTAGTTTAAAAATTTCTTTAACTATATTGGAAAGACTAAACTTTTCACTTTTAAAGCTGGTTGCAAAATAATCAAACTCCGGTTTACCAATATATTTAATATCTTTGATCTCTTTAAGGTTATAGACAATTTTTTTCGGACAATACTGGACGGTACATTGGTTAGGGTCGTAAATTATATAGCAACCTGATTTATACTCTAAAAAATTAGGATTAAACTTCTTTTTATCTATGACCGAACATTTCAAATTACTAGGTAGACCTCTCGTCTTATGTAGAATTTGCGAGACAACGGAACCTTCGGCCATCTTGTCATCTACGTTATTACCAGGGATATAAGGATCACACTTTTCCTTGTCATCAATTTTATCGTTATAACATAGCCTCAGTGGCCAACCCTCTTCGTAATCATAATCAAATAGAAGGTTTGCAAAGGAGTTGTTCACTTCATTAACACAAGTTTTTGAACTAGAGTTCAGTTTTTTTCCATCAAGATGATTAATAATCCTATGGATATTTATCATTCCTTCATTATCAAGATATCCAGGACAGTCATGATAGTCTGTTTCTAGTTGAGAAACCATGAGGGCATCAGAAATCTCGTCGCAATTTGGAGATGGGCTGAATGATTTTAATCCAGACTTTCCTTTACTGACACAATATTTAGGCTCTGATTTAAATTTGGAAGCACAAGACTTTAGCTGAGTTTTGGTTAACTTGGTTTTCCCAAGGGCAGCCTTGCATTTAGGCGCTAATAAATAATCTGGTAGTTCACCGCTAATAACTTTTGACCAGACATCATCTGATACGTAGGGTCTACAAAATTTTTCACTATTGGATAGACCGTAGCAAAGGTTATTTAGATATGATCTTTCAAAATAAGGGATTTTTTTCTTTAAGAATTCAGATCTCCTAATTAGCTCAACATAAAACCTTCTTTTGGAAAAATCTGAGTTTTCCGTACGTTCAAGCTTTTTTCTAGCAATATTCCCTAATTGGATATGTTCTGGAACCCTGCAAAGGTAAGGTGTGAAAGGATTTCTTTGCCAATCTTCTAGAATCGTTTCACAGTCTTTTTTGTTCTCGGGTGTAGGGAAATCAATTTTCTTAAGGGTACTATTTATATTTTCGTCAGCAAATAGAAGAGATGTCTCTTTTTTAGTGGGACATTCTTTTTTATAAACTTGGTTAATAAAATCAGATTTGGTTAATATGGCAGATTCTTTTTTGTTATCTGTCGTTGTGAAATTAACAATGACATTCCTTATTCTCCCTTCAGCCGTTTTTAGGAGATCATTTTCTAAAAGAGTATAAAAGATACACTTGTTTTGACCTGCTAACTTGAGGTATTTTTCATCACTATGAAATATAATACTTCTAACAAAGAACGGATGAAGGCCAAGTTCTTTTATATTAGAGATGCTGGATAATACCTTAGGGTTTCGACGCACCTTTGAGGCAAGAAGTTTAAATTGCTTCTTATGGAGATCTAAGAGTACTTCTAATGATTCAATTATTCCTGGTTGCTTAAGTTTTGTGCTATTTGCGTTAGCGCAGTTTAAGAAAACCAGGAAAAAAAATAGAATACTGCTTTTATAAAATAGACTTGGCCAGTATGGAGGCCACATCTTCAATTTCGACATTTTCGGTTTTGGTCCTCTCAGATTTACCAGAGTTAAAGTTAATAAGGCAGTACGAACAAGCAGTCGCTAATTTAGTAACGTCTTCAGAGCCAACATGCTCTAATCTTTTTTCAGACATTTCTTCACCTTGATCAATTTCGTACCACATGTTTCCACCGCCCATACCGCAGCATAGGGATTTATCTTTATTTTGTTCCATCTCTTTAACTTTTACACCGGTAGCCTTAAGTATCTCTCTAGGAGCATTGTATTCACCATGATGTCTTCCTAGATAACATGGATCATGAAAAGTTAATTCAGTATCTTGTTTTTTGTCGGCTTTTAGTTTTCCACTAGCTAGAAGGTCGGCAAGAAGTTCAGTATGATGAATTGTCTCGAATGCACCATCATCAAATTTGGCATATTCTTTTCCAATCGTATGTAGGCAATGTGGACAGTGAGTAACCACTTTTCCAAAATCGTATTGGTTCATATTTGCGATATTCTCAATAGCAATCTCATAAAAAGTATATTCATCTCCAAATCTTCTTATAGGATCCCCATTACACTTTTCAGTTTTCCCCATTACCGCAAAGTCGACTCCTGCTTTCTTAAGTAGGGCAACAGTATCTCTAACTACCTTTTGGTTTGCGGCATCGTAAGAACCGGCACAACCGACATAGTATAAATAATCAACTTTCTTTCCTTGCTCAATGACCGGAACTTCTAATCCATCGGCCCAATTAAATCTATCGTCTTGAGCAATCCCCCAAGGGTTTCCATTAATTTTGACCTTGTTGGCTGCATCTGCTGCAGATGGCGGTATTTCACCAAGAGTAAGGGTCTTATATCGTTTGGCTTCCATGATCATTTGGACATGTTCAATATTGGCTGGGCACTCTTCCATACAGGCGCCACAAGTTGTACATGAGTCTAGTTCCGCGGCTGAGTAGATCTGGTTTTCCCAAAAGTCTGCATCTACTTCTCCAGCTTTGTGTGTTGCCTCTGAAAGGTCTCTTGCTTTTGTTATGATCTTTTTTGGGTCAAGTGGCTTACCTGCATTGTTTGCAGGACAAACATTTGTACATCTTCCGCATTCAACACAGCTAATAAGGTCTAAGTTATTTTTCATTGTTAGCTCACTGAGTTTCCCTAGTCCGAAAGTCTCAGCATTTTCGTCTTCAAAATCCATAGGATTAAGAACACCACCTCTTCTTTGAGGTGTAATTAGTGCTTGGAAAGGTAATAGAAAAATATGACTAAACTTAGTGAAAGGAATGGAGGCAATGAAGGCCATCGTGTTCACCATGTGAAACATCCAAAGACCTTTCCAGATCCCTGCAAGAGTTTCTGTTGAAAGGCCTGAGGCTTCAAACATATTAGCTAACTGCCAACCTAGAGGTGACCAGTATTTTTCTTTAGGATTGAAAAGCACTCCTTGGTCACCTGCAAGCCAGGCAGCTCTGGTTCCTTCAATTCTTAGTCCTTCTAGGAGATAACCTAGAATGACGAGCAGAAAGAGCATAAGGTACATATACTTTTCTCTATTAGGATTAGTAGCACTTAGGTAGTCCGGCTTTTGAATATATCTTCTGAAGTAGGCCAGTGCTAAACCTACAAGAATCATGACACCAGCAATATCAGCAGCAAAACTAACAACAATATAAACGGGACCTTTGAAAATTTTGAAAGGAGTATCTGCATGTACTGCAACTAAGTCCGTAGCTATCCAAAGAATAAAGAAGCCGTAAAAAATTAGTCCATGAAAAATAGCTACTCTTTTTACTCTTGGAACTTTACCAGTAAAAAGCGAAGTCGTTAAAAATTTAGACCAATTTAAATTTTCTGGTAATAGATTTTTTAATCCAGAAAATCCTTTTCCGCCCGTCACGAATTGAAGTTTTTGATAATAGCCTTTACAAAAAAGACCCATGCTCACAAAAAAGAGAACATACATGATGACTTTAAAATAAAGTGGAATATTCCACATGATTTCTCTTTCAACTGCGCTCATCGCCAAAACTCCTTAAAGCTAATAAATTTATCTATTTAACATACATAAGAATAAAGGAAATACTGTAGATTTTAAACTTTACCTGAGCGTTATCGTTTACTTTTTCGTGGCGCGCAATAAGTATTCCTAGCTCTTGGAGCGAATAGTTTTTATTATCTATGTGTGAAACATATAAAAGCTTATTTCTTGGTCCTTGTTTTAGGGCTCCTATCTTGCTCCAGAGTTCAAACCTTGAATTTGAAAAGTCACTATTACAGTGAAAGACCCAAGAATATAATTTGGCTTCAAATTGCTGGATTTCAAGAAGAACACTTGGCCATGTCTAGGTTTAGTAAGCCTCAAGGTGTTAAAAGCTCTGCATTTGAGACGATGAGCTGTGCGGGCAAGATGTGGAATTACAACTTATATGGACTTAGACCTAATGCTGGCTCTGGTTTTTTAAGCCAACTCGTAGGTAGTAAGAATATTCAGAATAATTGTGAAGATTATAAAAAGAGTCCCCTATGGAATTATGTTAACTCTGCTGGTTACAAAGTCGGAATCTTTGAAATTGATGCGGGAAAAGATAGTTTATCGACTTCAAAAGACTGTAGTGGAGGAGAGGGCTTTTTAGGTCAGTCAATTCTTTGGAAAATGGAAAAAGGGCAAGGCGCTAATCCATTTCATTATCTTGGTAATGAAAAGTTTCAAAAAGGCAGCATCTACTATGATAAGTCTTGCAAAAATGGCGCTTGCTTTGCCACTTTATTCGATAATCTAAAGTCAATTTGGCGAAGGTTTGAAAAGCAACAAGGGCAAACTATTTTTATTGTTCGAGATTTTAGTTATTTGAAAGCTCTTAGAGAGAAAGATATTACTAGGGCCAGGGAAATTCTTTATGAGCTAGACAAGTCTCTCCAGTTCTTCAATGAAGAATTTAAAAGAAGTCAGGAGACTTTGTTTCTAGTTACTTCATCTGAGTCCATGAACTTTGAAATGCCTAAAAAAGGAAAAGAGTGGTTAGAGTTTGAAACTAAAGGAAAGCATGTGCTTTTTAGAAACTCTTCACTTATGAGTCCCGTATTTGCTAAAGGACCTGGGGCTGAAAACTTTTGTGGACTCTATGAAGAGTATGAAGTTATTAAGAGGATTTTTTGGACTGCCAACAAAAAAACTTGGAATCCTTTAGATCTTTTCTAAGGTTTCTTTAATTTCTTTTCTGGTGATTTCATAAAAGGTTTTACAGTAGTCGCATTTAGTTTCAATTTTTTCGTCGGCCTGGAACACATCATCCATTGAGGTTGAGTGAGCAAGCCCTAGAATTCCTGATACCATTCTATCTCTTGAGCAAGAACATCTAAACTGTATGTCCTTGCTTCCCAACAGAAGTAGCCCGTTTTTTAAAAAATCACTCTCAATTGGGGGCTGCTGATTATGCCCCTTAGAGAAAACCTCCTCAATGAAACCTGACTTACTTTTCCAGTATTCATCTACCGATTTTCTCTCAACAGCATTATCAACTTTGTCAATATTAGTGTCAGGCAGTTTCATTACCATGACAGACTGGTCACTCTCTTGACTTAAAAATACTTTTCCATTCACTTGAAAAGACTGAGTAAAAAATTGATTAAAGATTTCATTTAATGTCTTATTTTTTACTTCAATAACAGTATTATACGGGTCTTTGGCGCCCTCAGTAATTTTTGAGACTCGATAGACACCATTGATCCTCTCAGGAAAATTATTAAACTCTTCAGGGAGCAATAACGTTCTCATATATCCATTATAGTTAGTCTCTATTTTAAATCTAAAATATGGTTCCTCTGAATCGATATAGAAACCGAAGTTTTCTTTAGCCTTTAAGAAGACGCTAAGAAGCTGACTACCTAGTATTGAGTCTCTCAAAAAATGAAACCCTTCACCTTTTAAATTATGTATTAAAGCCAAGTCATGAATTAAGCGTTGTCCTTCAAAGAAGTAGACCATAAAGCCTTCTTTGTTATCTATAAAACTAAAAACTTTGCTAGTAGAAAGCATGACGTATTCCCTTTTTAAAGATAGACTGACGTGGTCCTCATGAACCCCTGACACGTATGGTCTAACCCTTATGCTTAGTGTAAAACTTCTACCGTCAAATTCGGAAATACTCAAGCTTGAATATATTCAAGATGAAAATTTAGATGACGTTTTAGTCGTTTGTCCAAGTCCTCAAAAAGCTGATGGAATACGGGGACGACTGCAGGCCCAAGATAAATTAATTGATGTGATTACGGTTTCTAAGTTCATCAAAGACTGCACCTCATTAATGGAAGAGAACCAATTTCTTGTTTCGAGGAAATCAGAGCTACTCTTAAAATTATCGACTATTTGGAAAATTAAAAATCCAGATGTTGAATACGATATTTTTACTAAAGCATTCAATCTTTACACTGAATTAAGAGGTTTCACTCTTAATTTAGAAATGGTGGAAGACATATTAGCAGAGGAAGATGAGAAGCTCGCTACTGCTATTCGATTTTTTTGGTTGGTCACCGAAGAATTAGGGCTTATAGATGAACACCAATCTTATGGACTGTTATCTGAAGAAATCAGGACAACGGAAAGCCCAACTCACGAGTTTATTGACGGAAAAACAATAGTTTTCATGGGATTTAAACATTTAAGTGGAGGACAACTAGACCTCCTTAAAAGTGTTGGAATTAGAACTGAAGTATTAATTCCTATTCATGAAAAGCTTTATAGAGATGCGGATAAAACAACTTGGATGGGCTGGCTTGATATTCAAGAGGTATCAAACAGTTTCAAATCTAATAAGAAAAAAATTAGAACGAGTAGATTTAAAAAGAGTCGTTTCTCTGAAGAGGCCTATACCAAAATTAATGAGCTTCTTGGGCAAGGTGCAGAGTTAATGCTGCCTTCGGCAGATCAAGAGTTTCAAAACCTAAATATATTGCCAGTTGAAGACTTTTTTTTTAAAGCCACGGTCGATCCTTTTAAGCCGATTTTGACTACTCTGATTAATCAATTGAAGACTGGAACCGATTTTGGAAAAAATGTCCTTTCTGTAGAACAGTTATCTAAGACTTTAGAAGATCTAGAGAATACCGCCCTTAAAAAAGACTTCTTTTTTAGATGGCTAAAGGTAAAGAGTTTGTTCTTAAAGCTTTTAGATGAGTGGAGAGAACTTTCTGATATCAATACCGAATTTAGCTTTTTCGATGCTGAGGTCTTCGAGGAGATTCTTGACCTCGATTTGCCTAGAAACTACTTGATACCCATATATGACAGGACACCTACGAATTTTATAAATTCGCTGGATGCTTCTGAAATTATCAAGTCTTCAACAGTCGTACTCGTTGGTGGAACTTTTTTAGGTAATCTGAAGGGAGGAGAGTCCAATTTTTCAGATTTACAATTGGAAAATCTAACATCTCTTGGACCTGTCAGAAGTAGTGAACTTGATTTCTTAAGTAAGAAAGTTGCTCTGGAAGACTTATCTGAAGAAGCAGAAATTGAGTTGATACTTGAGGAAAATCTAGAAGAAGCTGACATAGCATGGCTAGAGCTGTTAGAGAACTTTGAGCTTAAAAATGAAAAGTTAACATCTATAGAAATTGGCCGATCAAGTTTATTGGGATCCAAAGAAAATATCGAAACGGTAGAGTTGCTAAAACTTTCCTCAACTTCGCTGCAAGCATATTTAGATTGCCCTCGGAAATATTATTTTAATTATATTGAGAAAATTGAAATCGATCCTAGTTTAAGTGAATCGATTCAGCCTTATCAGCTAGGACTTGTGGAGCATGCAGTAATTGGAAAATATATAGAATCTTCAGATAAAAACCTGAGGGATATTTCAATTTCTGAATTAAACAAGCAACTGGCCAAAGATCAAGTTCAATTAAAGCCTGTCCAATACCAAGAAGCTCTTTATGAAGTGATGATGTTGTCTCAAAGGGGAATAAGGTTTGTTGAAATACTCAAAGCTTATTTTGGAAGTGGTAAAACAGAATTTGAAAAAAAGTTTAGTCACTTAGTTGATGGCATAGAGCATAGAGGTAGTATTGATTACTTTTTCGAGCTATCCGAAGGGCAAATATTAGTCGATTTTAAAAGATCGGGTGGTGGAATCCCAAGTGTTGGTGATTTTAAAGAATTTAAAAAAATTCAGGCATGGTATTATTTGAAACATGTAAATAGCGAGAATTCCCAAGCTTTTCTCTTTGGATACCTGAACCTTAAAGACCCAGCTGCATCTCTTCTTTATTCGGAAGATAAAGAGCTAGCTAAAGAGCTTAAAAAAGCTCTTGCTGAGCTAGATGTAAAAATATCTCATCTCCCCAAATATTCTGAGCTTTTTGACGGATATGGCAAAGAGGAAGAAAAGTTGATTGAAAATTTAAAATCAGAAGAGCTATTTGAGGCGGCACCATTGAAGGAAAACGTCTGCGGCTATTGTTCAGTCAAATATATTTGTGAAAGGGGAGTGTCATGACAGAAGTATCGATCAGAACTCCTAACGAAGAGCAAAAGAAATCAATAGAGCATAGTGGAGGTGTTCTTTTGAGTGCCGGCGCGGGCTCAGGTAAGACATTTGTTTTAGTAGAGCATATTATCTATCTACTAAAAGAATTTAGAGCAAAAACTATTTTAGATGAAATGTTAGCCTCGAATATCAAAAAGTATTTAAGCTCTATTGTAATGATGACTTTTACGAAGAAAGCAGCCGGAGAAATGGCTACGAGGCTATACAAAAGAGTTCAGGCTGAATCGGAACTTAATAGTGAGGACTCTGTATTTTGGGATGTTGTAGGAAAGAATTTAAACTCGCTTTATGTTGGAACTATTCATGGATTTTGTTACAAGCTGATCTCCGGTAATTATTTTCCTGAGTTGAAGTCTCATTTTGACATTATTGATTCAGATTCTCAAAAAACAAAATTAGAAGATTTATTTGATGATTGGTTTATGGAAACTAAAACTAACCGAGAAGACTTTATTAATGAAATCGTTTTAATACATAGAAAGCAAATCCTTAACTCAGTGTTTGAAATCTTTTCAAACCCAGACCTAAGAGACTTTTGGAGTGACTCTAAACTCGATGATTTAAATACTGTAGACATGGGTAGGACTATGGAAGAGTTACTTGAATCAGAAGATTGGGGGGACGTTACCAAAGGACGTTTTGACTTAACTAGTTTTGAGGGAAATAGTTCAAAGGTTTGGTATAAAAACATTGAAGGATATAACGATGTAGTTAAGTCTTTAGATTGGAATTCTTCCGAGAGCTGGAAGAGTATGATTGATTTTTTTGAATCTCTTTCCTCATTGAGAAAGACAACAGCTAAAGATAAATCTTTAGAAGTGGATGATTATATTGAAGATATTAAGTCATTTAGGACCTTTTTAAAGTCTAATGGCAAAGCAATAATCTCTTTTTTAGAAAATAAAAAGACTTTTAATTTATGGATAACGGTTTTTTATGAGCTATTTGGTTATTTAGAAGATCGTTATGAAAAGCTAGGGGGATTAACGTTCTCTGATTTAGAATATTATGTTTTGAAAGGTCTTCAGGGTAAGCCTTGGGCCATTAATAAAATTGGTGAACAATATAAATACATTATTGTGGATGAGTTTCAAGATACGAGTGAAGTTCAATATGAAATTTTAAAGAATCTCGTAAATCAGGATTTTAACAAGCTGTTTTGCGTTGGAGATGTTAAACAGGCAATTTATGGATTTAGAGGAGGAGATTTAGGGGTCTTTCGTTCTTGTAGCAAGATAACTCCCCAAAATTTATTTTTATCTAAAAATTACAGATCTAAAAATAAAATTATCCATTTGAATAATACATTGTTTGACCACTTATTTAAGGTTGGAGTTAATTACTCTGGTCTTGAAAAAAAACCAGTTGAAGTCGTTTATCAGGAGTATCCAGGTGAAGATAAATTAAGTGGAAGTATTCAACGTATACTTGTTGAAATCGAATCAGAGAAAAAACCAAACTCTAAGGACATGGACTTAATTGAAGCTAGGTTCTTGTTCAACTCTATTTTAGAAAAAAGTAAATCGTCTGGAACGATAGGGATCCTATATAAAAATTTAGGAGCCTCTTCTCATTTAATCCCTCTATTAACTGCGGCAGGTGTTAGCTTTACGGCACAAGTTAAAATTCCTATGAACGAAGGTCCTTTATGGGCCTTATTTAGCACTTTACTTGAGGGTTTTTTGACAAGGAAGGAATCAGAAGGAGATGTAGGTTTCTTATGTCTCGGTATTTTGAAATGGATAGGAGCAGAAAAAGAACTCTTTGAAGTTGAAGAGCAAGTAAATCGATTTTACAAAAATATAAGTTTACTAGGTTTTTACGCATCTTTTGAAGTTTTAATTAATAACTTAGGGGTTTGTGACTCAGATTATGAAAAAAACTTTTCAAAAATTTCCCATTTAAACGAATTGGCGGGTGAAGATCCTGAAAATTTGTACAAGTTAATGGAGGAGTTCGGACCCGAAAGAATTTCTGTTGAGTTTCGCTATGGCGATAATCCTGAAAATATCTTCCTCATGACGGCCCATGGTTCGAAGGGGTTAGAATTTGACCATGTCTTTTTAGGGGGAATTCATACAAATGGAAGGAAGAACTCTGATTCACCACTACTTGGGAAACTGCCGGGAAGTATTAGGTGGAAACTTTCTGCTGATCAAAAAGAATACTTTAAGTCACCCATATATTTATTGGAAGAGAGTAGAATGAAGAAAAGAGATTTTGCTGAATCGAAGCGTCTCTTTTATGTGGCCTGTACTAGGGCACAGGAATCTTTAAGCTATGTTGATCTTCAGCATGAAGGTGCGGGTCTTAAGTTTACAAGTGATAGTTGGATAAATGGCTTTAGGCTTTATGAGGAGAAAGCGGATAAAGAGTCTAGCTTTCAGAAAAACCATGTAGAGACCTTAAGGGAAAATGTAGTTTTTGAAGGTCGCGATAAATCTTCTGAAATACAGCCTCCACTTTTTCAAAAAGATAGTCTCGGAATTATATTTAAGAAAAGTGAGGCAAGACCATTGGGTCTATTAGCTGAAGTTTCTGTTACGAGATTGGCTACAATAGCTCAATGCCCTAGAAAATTTTATCTAAGCAATATTTGTAAAATTGATGAAGATGATCTCGAAAGAGTTGGCTTTGGTAATGAGAATAAAATGGTTGATATGAAATCTTATAAGGAGATTCAAGACGAGGATTATGAAAAACCTAAAAAGAACACGAGGGAAAGAGGAATCTTTGTTCACGATGCAATATCCAGAGGGATTGGCGGAAACCTTGTATGCCCACTTGATGTAGAAGAAAATGAAAAAGAAGCGGTTAATTACGCATTAGATTTGTTGAAAGAAAAAAATTCCCATTCTTTTTTGTCGGAAACACCAGTTAAGTTTCCTCTTTTCGGACAAATGATATCAGGTACTCCAGACTTAATATTAAAACCCAAGGAAAAAGATACACCACCTGAGATATGGGATTTTAAAACAGGAACTCAAAAACAAGGCGCGGAATTGGCCTATTGGTTTCAACTATATTGCTACGGTATTCAAACATGCCTTGAAATGGGGCTGTCCGACGATGATGAAATTATTGTCTCTCTAATTTATGTAGATGAGAAAAAGACAGTAGATCAGAAGCTATCAAAAAAAGAAGTTGAAAATGCTTTATTTCAAGAATGGAAAAAGCTGGCTGACTTTAATCAAGTAAATCTAGATTATTGTGACTCTTGTTCCTTTGGAAATTTATGCCAGATGAAGTTATCTCATGTTGCACGGCCTTAGTCATATGATAGAATAAGTTATGGTTATTTAAGGAAAGTTGTTCCATGAAGGAACAATTCTTATTAGTGCAGGATGCCTCATGATCAAGACTATTCTATTTCTTTTTACATTTTTAATACTCTCTATAGGAAATATTTCTAATGCTTCTGAGGGAGATACTTATTCCTTTACTTGGCTTGATCCCGATAAAGAAGTCTTTGTTTTACAAAATAGAAAGTTTCGAAAAAAAGGGAAATTCCATGTTGCCGTAGGCGGGGGCATGACTACATCAGGGTCTTTCGTTAATGGAACAAACCTTCAAGCGAGAGGTGGGTATTTCTTTAAAGAAGAATGGGGTTTTGAACTTTTATATTCTAAAAATGCTGGCGAGGAAAACACTGATGCACAGGCAGTAAGAAACTCCACTGGTGCAGGATCAACGCCTTATAGGCAAATAACAAACTACTATATGGGAGGAGTTCTACTTTGGTCTCCTTTTTACACGAAAATTAATACGTTTAACACAATCATCTACATGGATTATATTTTTGGGCTAGGTCTAGGGAAAATAGAAGAGTCCAATAACCGTCTTGAGCTTCAAAACACATTGAATAAGACTGACACAGTCGAGAGCCATAATGCTCTTATCTGGAGTCTTGGCATGAAATTTTTTGTGAATGATTCATTTAGTATTAGACCCGATTTTACAGGAGTCGTTTTTAAATCTCAAAGACCTGATACAACAGCAGAGGAAGTTTACTCACACTACGACTTAAGTATTTCTGTCGTTATGGACTTATAGGATACCTATGAACAGAATATTTAAATCCTTAGTGATTGTTCTATTTCTTATCTTAGCAAGTCGAAATGCTGATGCATCTGCTGATGGTGCATGGTCTGCTCTTATCTCTACTAAAGGTAGCGTAAAAGCCTACCCGAGAGTCGTAGAAGAGCTAGTAGAAGAAAAGCTTTATTTTGCAGCTGTCCCATATATCAAAGAGTATTTAACGAGAGCTAGCAGAATTGAAGGAAAAAGGATTGATGGCCTAATTGATGAAGTTGTTACTTATGTAGGTGTTAAGCAATTTGAAGTACTACCAACTAGTATTTTAGAAAAAACATCAGCCCCATCTATTAAATATATTCTAGCCAAGAAGTATTTCCGCAGCGGGAATTATAAAAAGGCCATGGACTCAATAAATGGAACTATTCCGCGAGCTCATACCACAAAACCATTTGCTTTATTTTTAGAGGCTAGTGTTCATAGTATCCAAAGAAGATTTAAGTCAGCGGTATCTAGTTATAAAGAATGTGTTGAGCAATCAAGAAGTCAGATTAAAAGAACACAGATCAAAAATCGTAAGAGACAGTTAGAAATTAATAGAGATTATTGTTTAGTGGGAATTGCAAGAACACAATTTGCAAACAATTCATATGAGAAAGCTAACTTAAGTTATCTTGACCTCGACAAAAGAAGTCCTATTTGGCCGGAAATCCTTTTTGAGGAAGCGTGGAATAGCTTTTACTTACAAGATTACAATAGAACATTAGGAAAGCTCGTAACTTATAAAGCACCAATCTTAAGTTTTGTCTTTAATCCAGAAGTTTCTGTTCTAGAGGCAATGACATACCTCGAAATGTGTCTATATGAAGATGCTAAAAAAGTGTCTGATAAATTTCAAAATACTTATGAAGGACAGAGTATCGGACTAGATAAACTCCTAAGAAAACATAGAAAGAATTATCGATATTACTATTTATTAGCGAAAAGTAGAAAAGCCGGAAGAATAAGAGGCAATGACCTTATTAATCGTCTTTTAATGAGTGTAAATCGAGATTCGGCCTATATTGAACTGGTTGATAATTTCGTTAGAGGAAAAGAAGAGATTGAAAGAGTTAGTAAAATCCGTAACCCGAAGTTGAAGAGGATCCTAACAGTTAACCTTAAGGAATCTTTATTGCTTCAAAGAAACTTAATCGGAGCATATGTTAGGAAAAGTTTAAATGTAGCGAAACATCATTTAGGACGAACACTAGAAGCTCATACTTATATTAAATTAGAAATGTTAAAGCGTTCTAAGGATAGACTTTATGGAATAGAGCCAGAGCCGTTAAGGGGACGAGGCGACATCAGATATTTAAAAAGAAATGAAAAACAATACTTTTGGACCTTTGATGGAGAGTTTTGGGCTGACGAACTTGGTGATTATGTCTTCAGTCTTAAATCCGAATGCGAAGTGAGCTTATGAAGAAGATTTTTAGTTTTATTATAGTATTACTATTTATTAGCACTTCGTACGGTGCCAGTGTCGAAGAACGTAGAAATAAGGTTATCTCGATTATTGATCAAGAGTTAAAGGAGATAACTAGGCTTAATAAACAAACCGGAAGTCGAAACCCTAACCTACTATTGAGGATGGCCGAACTTCTTCTAGAAAAAGCCAGGCATGTCAAAGAACAGGAAAATGCACAGTATCTTGCTCTAGATAGTCTTAAAAGAGCTAATGTTAAAAAATCTAGTTACTTTAAGAAGTCGAGAAAGTTTTTTATCCAGGCGCAAAAAACTTGTTATTTTATTTTAAAGAGGTTCAAAAAGTTTAAACAAAAAGGTGATGTCTATTATATTCTGGCTTATAACGCAAAAGAGTTTCAACAACAAGATAAGGCCCAAGAGTTCTTTAAGAGGGCTATGAAATATGCCCGAAGTAATTCAAATGCCGGGCAGAAATCACAAATTGCCTTGGCCGAAATCTATTACAATAAAAAGAGTTATAGAAAAGCGATACCATTATACGAAAGAGCTTTGAAAAAAAAGAAAAGTAGATGGTATACGAAAGACGCCTATAATTTGGCTTGGTGCTACTTTAGAACGAAACAAAGAAGTAAAGCTATCAACTTAATGAATGAAGTATATAAGCTAAGTAAGAATAGCCGATTTGTTGATATGAGCAATGCTGTTGAAAGAGACTTGGCTTTCTTTTATACGGAATCTGGTAGAACTAAGGACGCAATTTCGTTTTATAAGTCTATCGGAAAAGATATATCTTCAAATTTAATCAAAGTTGCCAAATATCTTCTAAATCAAGGGAAAAACCCAACGAGTGCTGAAAGAGCATTAACGGAAGCAAAAAACTATGTAAATGGACCTAAAGATAGAGTCGAAGCTAATATCGCACTACTAGGCCTTTATGAAAGATTTGGAAATACAACAAAACACTTACGTGTGTGCCAAGAGCTATATAAAGACTATCAAGATGGTCACTTAGATGAAGATAGCTTGGATCAACTAAAATACCATGTTCAAAGAATGTCAGCTCTCCTGCAAAAACAGGTAGCTTCTAAAAGATATGAGAAACAAAGAAGGACTAAGAGAGATAAGGCTACAAAAGCCGTAGCTTACTTTAATATACTTTCTGGCCTAGACGGAAAGAATGTCCATAGGGCCGTGTTCCATGCAGCGGAAACGAATTATGCGAGTAATAAATATAATGAAGCCGTCGCTCAGTATGACAGGGCTTACAGCTTATCGGTTAAGAAAGGTGATAAGAAGATCGCTAGGCTCTCATTAGATGGAATGATCGCTGCTCTCGGCGCAAAAAGTATTAAGAAAGAGACTAAAGAAAAATATTTATCAAAGGTTTATCTTTTATACTTGAGAAATAATCCTAAATCTAAAAAAAGCTATAGAATTTATCAAAGACTATTTAGCTCTTATGTAGAAAAAAAGGATTTCGTAAATGCTGAAAAGGTTTTATTGGCCTTTAAGAGAAATTACCCGAGAGATTATAGTACTCAAGAAGCTATGATTGCTAAGATTATGGACTATCACAAGGATCGCAACGATAAAGTCGCTATTAAAGGATGGGTTTCTAGAATCAACTCTGGTGAATTTAAGGTCTCACGCAAATATGCAAAAAAGCTAAAACTTCTTCTTCTGACTATGCAGTTTGAAGGTGTAGAGAAGTTCAATTCAAAGGGCGACAAAACTAACGCTTTGAAGGGCTATGTACAAATTTATCGCAGTAAAGAAAGCAGTAAAGATGCTAAGAAGAATGCCGCCTATAATATTGCTGTTCTTTTTTATGAGCTTGGAAATAAGAAATATTCTTATCTATGGACCGAGCGTTCTTTAAACTTAATGAATGCTGATGACGTTAAAAAATTTGACGGCTCTTTTCTTGCCATTTCATCGGACCTCTTTAATCGGCAAGAGTTTGTGCAATCAGCGACCATTAACCAAAAAGTCTTAGACAAGCTATGCAAGAGGAAATCTAAGAACAAAAGACTCTTTTTTAGGAACGCTAACGTCATTTTACTTGCTGAGAATAAGCTGAATGAGAGCCAAAAACTTATTAAAAAGGCACTTCAATGCTCGGTAGAAGCTGATGAAATAAAGCGAGCTAGGGTTGATTTAATGAAGGCTGTTATCGAAGGACAAAGTTGGGGACTGCTTGAATCTCTAATTGATACTTTAAGCCGAGATAAGTCGTATAGAGCAGAACTTATTCAGCCACTAAGTATATTAAGAAGTGCATTTATAAACTCAGGAAGAGAAAGGGATGCTCAGAAAATTAAGACTAGAATCCTTAGTTATTATAATACAGCTAAAAAGAGAAAACAGTCAGTACCTCTTGAAGCTCTCGACGTTGTGGCAAAATTTAGACTCGTTTCACTTGAATATCAGGTAAATCAGCTAAAGGCCATCAAACTGCAGTTTCCAGAGAAAATCTACAACAATAGACTAAAGGCAAAATTCGCGCTTCTTGATAAAATCACATCTCGATCTTTAAAGATTTTAGAGATTGGGTCGGGCAAAGGAATAGTTTCATCTTACAAGTATCTTGTTGAAAGCTATCAAGGTTTAGTTAACGAGATCTCTCGATTTGCACCAGCCGGAAAATCCCCAGACTACGTAAAATCGTTTCAAGGTACTATGAAGAAAATCGTTATACCTTTAAACCGAAAAGCAGACGACTTTAGAAAAGAAGCGAAAAGACAAATAATTAGAAGCTCGATCCTTTCAGAGGAGAATAGTTATTTCTTAAATGGTGAAAAGCTCAAGTTTTCAGTCGAATATAGACCTGGTCAAGAAGGGGTGTTGATGGATAGAGGAGGTGGACAGTGAAATATTTATTAGTCTTTATTTTATTGTTCAATTTTGGATGTGGTTCTAGTGATAAGAACGCGGATTCAAAAAAAGAACTTTCACCCGAAGATAAAGAATTTGGCTGGATTGAAAATAGTGCATTTGAAAAAGTGACAGAAGTTCCTTTTAATAGCACACAAGATCTCTTTGAAGAAGTATCTAGCGATGATTCATTATCTAAAGAGTCGATCTCAAGGCTACCTGGTCCAAAAATAGAGGAAGTGGCTTCTTCTGACGACCCTGTGAGTAGGGGAATTGGTAAGTGTTATGGAAAGAATTTTGCTGAAGCCAATAAAATATTTGAGGCCAATTATAAAAGATATAAAAATAATCCTGCTTATTGGAATCAAATAGGAACTTGTCAGTTTTTAAAAGGACAATATCGAAAGGCATTACTTTTCTATAATAAAGCGAGAACATTAAGTTCAAGCTATGCTCCACCAGTTAATAATATTGGGGTTATTCATCAAAGACAAGGAAGAGACCAAAAGGCCTTAGCGGCTTTTAAGAAGGCTGTGGAGTTGAATAAGTTTTCTTTAACGCCAATATTTAATCTCGCTCAGCTGTATCTAAAATATGGATTTGTCGATAAATCTCAGAATATTTTTAAAACTTTATATAATAAAAATGATGATGATGTCGATGTGCTGAATGCTTTAGGAACAGGTCAATTACTCAAAGAGAATTATTCAGTATCTATAAATTACTTCTCAAAAATTCCTAGGGGTAAGTTGAGCAATCCGAAGTATGGACTCAATTTTGCGATTGCTTTGAAAGCAGGGGGAAGGGTTAAAGATGCAAAAGCAGTCTTTGATCGGTTGGATACCAAATCTTTAGGAGATCTTGGGGTTTATTATAATAAAGTAGGTAGGTATTTAAATGAATAAGCTAATCCTAGTCGTAAGCTTGCTTTTAACAACAAGCCTTTATGCTCAGAATAATAAGAAAGAGAGAATTATATATAAGTATAAGAAATACCAAAAGTTTGATTTTGAAGATTTAACAATTGAAGGTGAAACTGGCTCTCCTCCGGATTTAGGAGTAGATACACGATTACAACGAAAATTCAGAAACAAACTTCCTTATCGTAAAAATTTTAATCCCGAAATTAGAAAGGGAATTGAAAGGATAAGGTAGAACAAGCCAAGGAGGGCTTGTGGATATCGACAAAAATAAGTTTCAGATTGAATTTCAACTGAACCCGGCTTCAGGAAAAGGTGGTAGTCATCCAATTCGGAAGAAACGTCTTCTGATCGGAAGGTCTAAGGCCTGTGACATCGTGATTGAAAATAGCGATATCACAGCGATCCATGCGGTAATAGAAGTCTCTTCGTCTGGAAATAAGCTATATGATATGAACTCCACCAACGGAACATTCGTTAATGGAAAGAGTGTTGTGGCTGAAGCATTCAGCTTAGGGGATACAATTCGATTTGGATCTCATGAATTTACCTTTAATAAATTCGAGAAAGGGGATCTAGCACCTCCTCCATTGAATATGCTAGATATGGGTCTGCCTCCGATTATAGAAAAGTCTCTTCCTACTCCACCTAGTGAACTAGAGGAAAGAGAAACCGCACTTTATGTTCCCACTGTGGAATATCCGTTAGCGAAAGATCCTAAGGCTGAGTTCAGTGAGTATATCTTTGAAGATGCAGAACATTTGTATCCAATTTTTAAATATGACGTATCTAAAACTGCCGTTGAAGTTATCGTGCTGTTTCAAGATCGCGTTTATTCGGTTGATTATTTGCCAGAGCATGATGGGGTTTTTAATCTAGTTGGCTTTATGCCCAAAGATAATGAAGTCGAATATGCTTATCTTGGAAAAGATGAGCGAGTTCCTCTAGTTCAAATTGAAAATGAAGCGACAACTGTTTTTCCAATACCTGGATACGAGTTCCTCTCTTTATCAGATGAAGAAGCGGATATTAAAGCGGGTCAAATTGATCTAAAAAAAGATGATATTCTTCGGTTTAAAAATGGAGAACTTCAAATTTTTGTTAGAGGTGATCAGGCACCTCCAGAGGTCGCAGCTGCACCCATTTTTAGACGAGATAGCGGTGATCTCAAAAAATATGTCTTACTTATGTTACTTCTCGTTACATTTGCTATGGGAAGCTTAACTTTTATAGAAGTTGATGAAGAGATTGAAAAAGAAAAAGTGCCTGAAAGGATTGCCAGGATTCTTTATAAAAAGAAATTTAAAGCGAAAAAATCTAAGGCCATAGATAAGACTAAAAAGGCTAATAAAAAGATTGTTCAACAAAGTAAGGTTTCTCTAACAACAAAATCCCAGTCAAATCGGACAAAGGTAGATAAAAATAAGTCTAAAACTACGTCGGGGAAAACGGGTACCAAAAATGCGAAGAAAGTGGGCCTAGTTAAAAAGGCAACACCGAATAAGGGACCTAAAAATAACAAAACTGTCGTTAGGCCTAATAAAAATAAAGGTGGAAAAACAACTAAGAAAGTAGGTCAAGTAAAAAGAAATTCTGCTCGTAAGAAATCTCAAGGGCGAGTTGATACCTACAAATCATTCAACTTTAATAGCACAGTTAGTAATCTCCTAAGTAAGGGGGGAGCAACTGCTGATACTGCGGTAGCCTCATCTAGTAGTGACGATAGTAGTCCTACTATTGATAGTGGCGATACTTCAGGGGCGACTTTACCGACAGCAAATGTATCTACAAATGTAGGTAGTTTATCTGGATCGGCACAGGGGAAGCTTGATGCAAGTAAGGGTGTCGAGGGACTAGTCGATAAAAAGAGTATTTATACTGCTGGGCTACCCTTTAAAACAGTTATCCTAGGAGGAATGGACCCTGATATTATCAGAAAGATAATTGAAGATCATATTCCTCAGTTTAGATATTGTTATCAAAAAGAATTAGACAAGTCCTCGAGAGAGTTCAGTGGTGTTGTTAGATTAAACTTCATTATCGGAGCAAGTGGGCATGTCACGAAGGCGGGAGTAGATTCTTATAGTCCTCTGCCAACTAGAGTAAAAGGTTGTGTGGTTAATGTGCTAAGGGGTATCAAGTTTCCCGAACCGCTGGGCGGCGGAGTCGTTGAGGTTAATCAACCGTTTAACTTCTATCCGAAACGAAAATAAGATTAATCTTTCGAGAAAGAAATTCTCAATATAATGGTTAAAATAAAAAGGCTCCTTAAATGGAGCCTTTTTTATATCAATTTAGAACATGTTTTCTTTAATTAATCTACTCAGTACCTAGAACAACAAACTTAAACTGAGAAAAGCCAGCGGAAGCACTCGTGTGCATGACTTTTTGAAGAAATGAATACTTAACTGTTTTATCGACGAGAAGATTAACCTTCCCTGTAAAAGGTTTAGCTTTTGGCGCTTGTTTGGCCAGTCTTTCAATCTCAGCTTTCTTTTTTCTCAAGTTGATTAAAAGTGGGATGATTCGATTACTTCTATCGAGGGCACTATTTATTGCTCTTTGGTCACCTTTGTATGTAAGTATTTCGCGATCATCAACCCAAAGAGATGTTGGTGAAACCTGAACTATTGTACCTGAGGTACTTACCAATCTTGATTCTGAGATAGGTAAGTCGACGCCTTTAGGAACTGTGAGAACTTGGCCAGAGCTATTGTAACTCTTTAGTAAAAATACAAGTAAGATAACGAGGATATCAAGAAGGGAAGTGATATCAATATCCATGACTTCCTTTTTTCTTCTCGTTCCTCTATTTCGTATTGATCTATTTCTCATTAGTTTGCTCTCGTTTTAACGATGCTACTTATATTGCTAAATATCATTTCATCAAAAAGAACATTTATTCTTTCTTGGATACCTTCTTTAGATTTTCCATAAATCGCATCGTCGGTTGGCCTTAGTATTCTCGCCGCATCCATAATCTTAACTAACTTTTCATAAACTAAATCAATCTGAGGCTCTATAATGACCCCTCTTTCCGATTTATGTCTTTTCTTTAACTGGATAAGGTACCTGTGAAGAGATTCATTATCGTATTCGCCAGCATCAGTCTTTTTAATAAAATTAATGGGCTTACTAGGAACACCAGAAAGCACTTGGACTCCGTTATTATTAATAACTAACGTAAGGGCCAATGGCTTTTTCTTAGAAGGTTTACCAGAAGATATAATAGGAACATCACTTGGGATTTCATATATCTTAATAAAACTAGCTGACATTAATAAAAAGAAGATAAAGATGAAAACAGCATCTAAAATTGGAATCAAGTTCGGCTTTGTAAAAGCCGGACGAGATCTATTTTTTCTTCTACTAGGAGCTTTATACATCTCTAGTCCTCAGCTTTCTTAGTTCCTAACATATCAAGCAGCTTCACTGAGAATTCGTCAATTTCATTGATAATCTTTTCAGATTTAGAAGATAGAAAAGTATGAAGCATCATAATTGATATTGCAGCAAGAAGACCTAAGAAGGTTGTGTTCATTGCTTTAGAAATACCTTGGGCCAAGAGTTCTGCTTTTTGTGCAGGATCAGCGGCGGCAACGGCTCCGAATGATTGGATAAGACCTTGAATCGTTCCGAGAAGTCCGAATAGGGTAGAAATATTCGCTACCAGTTGTAGATAGTTTAATCTCAACTCTACTTTAGGTATTACCTCTAGTGCTGTCGCATCGATAGCATTTTGAATTTGCTCTGGTTGTTGGGTACTTCTCTTAAGACCACTCTTTAGTACTCTAGGAAGAGCAGCGACTGATCCAGAGCAAACACGAATTGCTCCTTGTATGTCGTTAGATAAAATATATCTTTGTAGTTCATTCATGAATGAAGCACCATCAACATCTAATTTAAAAAATAACTTCGAAAATCTTTCTAAACTAATAGCAATTCCGAAGGCCCAGATGATCACGATGACCCACATGAAGACACCTCCGCTTTGAATAAATTCAGCGAGGCCATTTATTGATGCCATTAATCCTGTGGCTTGTTCAACTGCTTGGGTTTCCATTGTTCCTTCTCTCCTGTTGAAACGAGTGGTCTGTCATTTCTATTACTTATAGTAATATTGTACCGCAAAGGGGCGTCTAACAGATTAATTTTTCGTCTGGAAAGAATTACCTAGAATTTTAATAGAGTAATTGAGTATGAGGTAGGGGCAAACTGAAAATTGTTTTGCCCCTATTATTTAGTTATTGTATCTAACCTAATTCTTCAACAAGCTTTTTGATTTCTTCTTTGCTTGAAACACCAACAAGTGTTTTAGCAATTTCGCCATCCTTAAAGAAAATCATTGTTGGGATTCCGCGAATTCCATATTTTTGAGCAATGTCTCCATTATCATCAACATTTACTTTAACAATGTTAACGGCTTCAGACTCACCAGCTACTTCATCCAATATTGGAGCTAACTGTCGACAAGGACCACACCACTCTGCCCAGAAATCTACAAGAACTAACTTGTCTGATTTAAGAACGTCTTGTTCAAAATTACTTTGGTCAACTTTACCTACTGCACCCATAAATTCTCCTTAGCATAAAAACTGGTCATAATATTTATCGCATTGCTGTCTTTATGTATATATGAAAGGATAACCGATGATGACACACTGAGTTTGTTGCATAGTGGAAAAATTATCCTTGTGTCTTCAGAAAATTCAATGAGATACAATCGAAAGTAACATAATTGATTTGGAGATTAAATGAGTAACAGAAAATACCTTCTTAAAAGGTCCATTAATGCGGCGAGATTAAGTCGTTTGATGGCGAAGGCCATAGATCTGTTCATCGTTCTTCTGCTTTCTGTGTTCTTCTATCCATTAGGGTTGATGCTTTCAGCAGCTTATATGGGGATCGCTGATTCTCTGCAAAATGGGCAATCAGTTGGTAAGAAGTTTATGGGCTTTGCGGTAATCTCTTTAGAGGATGGAAAACCTTGTACGCTTAAACAATCAGTTATCAGAAATTTGCCAATCCTTATCCCTCTTATTTTTGCGGTCGTCCCAATTTGGGGTTGGATTTTTTCATTTATCGTAGGAGTTCCTCTCCTTATATTAGAAGTTTACCTTTTATATAAACTCGATAGTGGCCACCGTTTAGGCGATGTCATGGCCGACACATCAGTAATGGCCAACGATGGAAGTCATGTGGCAATCAAGAATCGAAAATCATCATGGTTCGAGTCTGCCAGTAGTCAAGCTAGTCACTAAAATGTTAGTTTAATCCCAAATTTTCCCCTGAGGTCTTAATGAAGAAACGTCTTATCATCATAGATGTAAGTAATTTTATTTTCCGTGCTTTCTACGCCATTAGAGCACTGCACGCACCAGATGGAACACCGGTAAATGCAGTCCATGGTGTTCTTAGCATGTTTATGAAAATATTTTCGACGTACAGGCCGACCCATGTTCTTCTTGCAAAAGATACATCGGGTGGAACTTTTAGAAATGAAATTTATGAAGATTATAAAGGCCACCGTCCACCACCACCTGAAGATTTAGTTCCGCAGTTTGCTTTGATTCAAACACTTATTGAAAAATTAAATTTATCTTACTTAGCGAATGATAATTTCGAAGCTGATGATGTGATAGGATCTGCCGTCACTCAATGGAAGGATGACTTTGATGAAATCCTTATAGCTTCAGGCGACAAAGATCTAATGCAGTTTGTGGGCGATAACGTTTTTATTTTAGATACGATGAAAGACGTAAAGTATGATCGTCAGGGTGTCTTTGATAAAATGGGAGTTTGGCCTGAGCAGATAGTTGATTACTTATCTATCGTAGGTGATTCTTCTGATAATGTTCCAGGGATGAAAGGTATCGGAGCTAAAGGGGCAGCGAAACTTTTAGAGGAATACAAAACTCTTGAAGCATGTATTGAAGCTAAAGATACATTTAAAGGAAAGAAGCTAACCAATGCATTTGAGAATCATGTTGAAGATGCACTTCTTTCAAAAAAATTAGTTCAAATTGTCACTGATATGGACCTCGAGCAAGATGCAAATTCTACAGAATTTAGTTTTTACCCAAGTGATGATCTTATTGATTGGTTAAAGGGATTAGGATTCAAGTCGGCCTTAAAAAAATTAGAAGATATAAGAAAA
>JAIBDQ010000157.1 GCA_024686135.1 Halobacteriovorax sp.
CTAATCTTTTAAATAAGTCATATTATAATTTTGTCCTCTATCTCATGTTCGCTGTTCACTTGAGTCTGGTTAGTTATTTCTTATGGAATATCTGGAGTTATGGTTCAGAACTTCCCCTTATCTTTTTAATTGGAAAGATCTCCTCCATGGTTCTAGTTAACGCCGCCCTTGGAAGTAATTTGGCCCATGAACTAGGACACCGCAAAGGAGCTCTTAATAAGTTTTTATCGCTTACTTTGCTTAGCACCACTCTTTATATGCATTTCTTGATTGAACATAATAAAAACCACCATAAAAATGTGGCAACTCCCCTTGATCACGCCTCAGCAGAAAAGGGGTTAAGTCTTTATGAGTTCCTCGGGAGAAGTTTTTATAGAAGTTTTAAGACGGCCTATAGAGTTGAATCAATAAAAACACTTCAATATCTGGGAATAGAGATATTAATTGTTCTATCAATCGGATTCTTCCTAGGATTTTTACCGGCCCTGGCCTTTGTCGGTGCTGCCATCGGAGGTGGGCTTTTAATTGAAGGCGTCAATTATATCGAGCACTACGGTCTTAGAAGAAAACTAAAGGAAAATGGGAGATACGAGAAAGTAGGACCAGAGCATTCTTGGAACTCGAATCACCCACTCAGTCGCATGCTTTTGTTTGAACTGTCTCGTCACTCAGATCATCACGCTAATGCCGACAGACCTTATCAAGTTCTAAGACATTTTGATGATAGCCCTCAGTTTCCTACGGGCTATCCGGGCATGCTTCTTCTGGCAGCAATCCCTACTTTTTGGTTTAAGGTCATGAACCCTATGCTTCCTGAGGAATAATGGTTTATAATTAAGACCATGTCTGATTATTCTGAAGTAATGCTCGCTAAAATTAATCCGGAGGCTGAACTGCCTGCGGATGTCTTTATTTTTCTAAATGGAAAACATGTCAAATTTAAAAATAAAGGCGATGTTCTCGGAAAAGAGAAGTACGACCTTTTCATGGCCAAGAATGTTAAGAGTATCTACGTAGAGTCTGACCTTGTTTTAGAGTTTATGGATTGGCTGACAGATACAAAGGCAGAAGATATTGAAGACATGGTCAAAGAGGCCGGAGAAGAAAACCGAGACATTATTGAAGACTCCCTGGCCCTGAAAGAAATTGTTTATGAGGTTTTCTCCGATGAGAAACTTACTCCTGATAAAATTGAAGCTATTCAAGGTCATGTTGAAGACTTTGTGGGTAAAATCCAAAAAGACCCTATTACCGCCCAGGCCATTCAGGCCATTATGGCGAGGAATGATGATATTGCAGCTCACTCTGTAAATGTGGCCAACCTGGCCGTGTTTTTAGGTATGGCCGTAGGTCACGGGCATTCATTTGTTTTAGAGAATCTATATATGGGATCGATTTTTCATGACTACGGGAAAGCGAAGATTCCAGCTGAGATCTATGCCAATCCAAGTCACCCTGAATATGATCACTGGATCAAGCAGCACCCAGAGAACTCGGTGAAGATTATTAGAAAGTCAGAAGGTATATCAGATCAGGTTTTTAATATTATGCTTCAGCATCATGAGTATTACGACGGCTCAGGTTATCCTGAAGGACTCAAAGGCTCTAATATTTATTCACTAGCGCAGATTGTCTCAATGGCCAATGAGATTGATAACCTCTTAACCCAAACTAAAAGTCTAGAAGTCGTTGAACGCTATAAAAAAGTAGTCGAGATGCTTACTATGGGTGATGGAACGAAATGGGACCCCAAGTTTTTCCCAAGAGTAACTCAGGCCTTTAGACTTGGCTTTATCGGTAAGCAAGAAGTTTAGTACTTAACCCCGCAGCCATACTCAGGATAATAAGCTTTCATTCCTTTAGGTAACTTTCCAGTTTTTGTTATTGAGGCAAGGGCCATATCGACATAGTTCTTTCTCTTGGCGACTGACTTTTCTCCAAAAGTATCGTCATCCACGGCCCCTTGATAAACCAGAATACCTTTATGAATGATAAAAATATGTGGCGTCACTCTAGCATCGTAGGCCTTACCAATCTTTCCTGAGGGATCCTGTAGAATAGGATAATTGACTCCGTGTTTTTCTATCCAGTCATAGTATTCAAGCATATTCGTGGCCACGGCAGGATTAGATGAATCAATCGCTAAGAAATCTACGTTCTTGCCCATATATTTATTCTGAAGATTTATAAAAGTTTTCTCTTTAGTATGCCTGGCACTAAAAGGGCATTTAGGATTATGCCATTCAAGAACAAGCGTATTCTGATGATAAGTTTGTATCTTATGGGTATTCCCGTTTATGTCTTTTAGGGCAAAAGTCGGCGGTGCTTTTTTATTAGGAAGCTTGGCCAAAACGGGAACACTTAAAAATAGGCTTAAAATTAAAATCAATTTCATAAGATAGATTATGGCCACGACTACAAATTTCAACAACTTGAATAATGAAAAACTTTCGTTATCTTCCTGTTTATTTGCGGCGCATCACCACTTATGTTACTAATTCTTCGTGGAAGAACAAGAAAAAGACAGCAAAATTCAGTCAGAAAACCTATTATGGACTCTCCTATTCTTCCTTCTTTTATCTATAATTGGATAAGTCATGATTGATCAAACACTTAAACTCCCTTGTGGTGCTATTATTAAAAACAGAATTGCCAAATCCGCCATGAGCGAGAATATGGCAGATGCTGGCAATAGACCTGGACATAAGTTTGTAAATCTTTACGACCGTTGGTCCAAAGGTGGAACAGGACTTATCATCACTGGTAACGTCATGATGAGCTCAAAGGCCTTGGGCGAGCCTCATAATGTAGTGGTTGAAGAAGGTCATGAATGCCTTGAAGGTTTAAAGGAATGGGCAAAGGCCGGCACACAAAATGGCGCTCATCTTTGGATGCAAATCAATCATCCAGGTAAACAATCGCCAAAATTCTTAAGCCCAGAGCCTATGGCCCCATCAGCTATCGGTTATGAATCCTATATGAAGAATATGTTTAATACTCCTCGTGCATTAACGGCCCAGGAAATAACAAAAACGATTAAGGGGTATGCTTACGCTGCAAAAGTAGCAAAAAAAGCCGGCTTTACCGGAGTTCAGATTCACGGGGCCCATGGCTATCTAGTAAGTCAGTTCCTCTCTCCCCTTCATAATCAAAGAACTGATCAATGGGGAGGAAGTCTTGAGAACCGTATGCGCTTTGTGGTTGAGATTTATAAAACCATGCGAAGTGAATTAGGAAATGATTTTCCCATAGGAATAAAGCTTAACTCTGCTGACTTTCAAAAAGGTGGTTTTTCCGAAGAAGAGTCCATGATTGTGGTAAAGACCCTTGGTGATCTTGGGATGGACCTAATTGAAATCTCCGGTGGTACTTACGAAGCCACCGCCATGATGGATGGAACAAAGAAAAAAGATAGCACGAAAAAAAGAGAGGCCTATTTTTTAGATTACTGTGAAAAAGTAAGAAAGCTAATTGATACTCCCCTTCTTTTAACGGGGGGATTTCGATCGAGAGACGGAATGGATGAAGCTCTTCAGTCTGGGGCCTGTGAAATGATTGGGCTGGCCAGGTCTATTGCTATTGACCCTGATTTTCCTAATAAGTTAATTGCCGGACAAGATGTTAAATCGCAAGTAAAACCTCTTTCTTCCGGGTCAAAGGCCATGGATAAAATGATTCCACTTGAGATCGTATGGTATACAGAACAAATTCATCGCATGGGAAAAGGAAAAGATCCTAAACCAAATGCTTCCGTTAAAATGTCTGTGCTTAGAACAATGATGAGTCTTGGGTCCGCTATGCTTAAGCGAACCCGTGCTTAATTGATTATAGATCGTTTGGATTGGCCTTAGAGCACCAAGATTCTTTAATACCTACGGTACAAGCTCTCTGCCATTTTTGTTCCCAATCCTGAGTATTAGGATCAAAACAAGTTACTCCGCGAACTTTTACCCAAACAGAACATTCAGAAGAAAAAGTCTCAGGGTTTTCTGTGTGACAAACTCTTTCTTGATCACAGTCAGGTCCCATATTCCCGCGTCTTGTTACAGGATTATACCAACAGGCATTCTCACACTGACGTTTATAAACATTTGCGCTTCTTCCAGCAAAGATACAAGAAACACTGTCTTGCTTTTCCCATTCAGTACATTTGTAATTTGATGCTTTAGCGTTTGTTCCTAAGCTTAAAAGAATTAAAGCTGTAAAACAGATCCAATTAATCTTCATAAATCCCCCTTAAATTTGTATGGACGGAACTTATGTTGAGGTAGGCCAATTGGCAACAATAGACACGGCGCAAGATGCGTTTTTACCCTTGGATTTTGGCACCGGTCCCTTCTTGAACAAGGGAAGCAATGCGTCTTCCTACCGTAATTACACAAATTAGTTTTGGCACGCCCTTTGCTTTTTAACCTCCCTGTAAACAACATCTACATGGGAGAGAGAAGATGCGTTTGATAACTATGGCCATGGCCGGGCTTTTAACACTAGGTCTAAGTTCTTGTAATGATTTTTCTGGCGAATTCAAAACAGGACAAACTCTAAAATTAAAACACAGAACAATCTTTGGTAATACAAAGACTAAGAAGATTCCTGCTGGTAACTACCGGGCCACTCTTGGTTTTTCATCGAAGCATAAAGTGAAATTATCACTTAAGAGATCTGGGAAAAAAGATATTGATGTAAAGATCAAGCTTCCAGACAATGCCCAATTTCCAACATACCAAGGGAAAATTGATATTCCAGCTTCTCAAACAGGACAGCTTTATGACTTAAGAGGTCGTGTCGCTACTAATGTTACTCGTTCAGGTTCTACAAGCACTTATGAGTCTTGTACTTACACAGATCAAGTAAGACGTTGTGAAAAAGTTTGTGAAGAAGTTACTAAGCCAAACGGTCAAGTAGTAACAAGATGTCGTAAAGAATGCCGAATGGTTAACGTAACAATCTCTGGTTCGCGTGATGTGACTTACCATATGGTTTACACACATAAGAAAATTAAGCTTGGAGCTTTTAATCCAGGTACTCGTGATCGTTTAGGTGACTTCAAAGGTGACTTTAACGACTCTGATAAAGTCTATGACTACTACGGAACTTGCCTTTAAGACGAGCCTAGTATCCCAACATATATCCATCCAAGAGGCCTCGTAAATACGAGGCCTTTTTCTTTCAACAACTTAATAAGCCAAAAAAGCACTAGACAAAGGTCTTTATTTTTGTTAATACGTTAACAAAGGAATAATAAAGATGAAGATCCCCTTTAATGGACCAAACTTTAACGAACAAGAGTCTCTTGAAATAAGCCGTAGGTTGGCAGAAGTCTTTAAGTTTAGAAGAACGATTAGGGAGTTTTCTTCGGAAAAGCCAGATATCGAGCTTGTTCATAATGCGATTAAAGTTGCGAGCCTGGCCCCAAGCGGTGCTAATAAGCAGCCCTGGAGTTTTTGTTTAATTGAGAACCCAGAACTAAAAGCTAAAATTAGAGGTTTGGCCGAAAAAGAAGAGAGGCGCTTCTATGTTGAAAAGCCTAATAAGAAATGGCTGGATGATTTAAAGCATTTAAACTTAGACGCCAAGAAAGAATTTATAACGACTGTCCCCTATCTTATTGCCATTTTTTATCGTCATTTTGATTTAGAAGATGGGGAAGAAAAAAGTACTAATTACTACGCCAAAGAATCGGCGGGAATTGCCACCGGAATGCTCATCTCGGCACTCCACCTCTCTGGGCTGAACTGCCTTACCTACACGCCTAAACGCATGCAGTTTTTAGGCGCTCTCCTTGATCGTCCGAATGAGGAACGCCCCTTCATGGTTTTAGGAGTGGGTCTTCCTCATGAGGATGCCGAGGTTCCCATCATTTCTAAGAAGTCCTTAGACAAAGTACTTCAAAGTTATCAATAATGACTTACTTTAAAATCTCGTCAAGATACTCATCATAAGTAGTAGGCTTATCGTAAACAATTTTCCCATTTTCTATATTGATCACTCTATTGGCGACGGTTTGAATGAATTCATGATCATGAGTTGAGAAGAGAACAGTTCCAGGAAATTCAGTTAACCCTTCATTCACGGCCTGAATACTTTCTAGATCTAAGTGATCCGTTGGTCCGTCAAGCATAAGGACATTGGCTCCCATCAGCATCATTTTTGATAGCATACAGCGAACTTTTTCCCCACCAGAGAGAACGCTACATTTTTTCTTGGCCTCTTCACCGGAGAAAAGCATTTTTCCAAGAAAGCCTCTAATAAAGTTCTCGTCCTTTTCTTCAGAGTACTCACGAAGCCAATCAATAAGATTATCATTAGATTGAAAGTATTTACTATTATCTGCTGGAAAGTAACCAAGAGTTGTTGTCACGCCCCACTCGTAAGTTCCAGAGTCCGGCTCTGCTTCGCCCCCTAGGATTTGAAAGAGAGTAGTCGTAGCTAGAGAGTTATCACCAAGAAAGATGATCTTCTCCCCTTTTTGCATTTGAAAACGAATATTATCTAAAAGTTTCACCCCATCAATAGACTTAGTGATTCCATCAACTTTAAGAAGCTCTTTTCCCGCTTCTCTTAGGGGCTTAAAATGAACATATGGATATTTTCTTGAACTCTGTGGAAGATCATTTAGCTGAAGTTTATCAAGTTGCTTTTGTCTTGAGGTTGCTTGGCTAGATTTTGAGGCATTGGCAGAGAATCTTTGGATAAAGGCCTTAAGCTCTGCGGCCTTTTGTTCCGTCTTCTTATTTTCATCATTTCGAAGTCGCTGAGCAAGCTCTGAAGAAGTTCTCCAGAAGTCGTAGTTACCAGCGAAAGTATTAATTTTTCCAAAGTCTAAGTCTGCAATATGTGTACAGACCTTATTTAAGAAATGTCTATCATGGGAAACCACAATGACGGTGTTTTTAAAGTTCATTAAGAAAGCTTCAAGCCATTTAACAGCAGCTATGTCCAAGTGGTTAGTCGGCTCATCTAATAACAGAATATCGGGATTCCCAAAAAGGGCTTGGGCTAAAAGAACCTTTACTTTATCGGGCCCTGTTAAGTCTTTCATAAGTTTCTGGTGATACTCAGTTCCGATTTTTAATCCTGCCAGCATGATCCCAGCATCAGACTCAGCTTCCCAGCCATTCATCTCTGCAAACTCAGCTTCTAACTCACTGGCACGAATACCATCTTCATCAGAGAAATCTTCTTTGGCATAGATGGCGTCTTTTTCTGCCATGA
>JAIBDQ010000232.1 GCA_024686135.1 Halobacteriovorax sp.
CTTAGTCTTGTTGTCGATTACTTGAATCTCGTGACCTTCGCGGATAATCTGAGCGATTTCCTCAAGAGTTACGTAACATGACTGATGAGTGTCATACAGCTTACGGTTTTGGTACCTTTTGATAATTCGTACTTCGTTCATCTTAGTTTCCCCTATGTGATGAAAGTAATTAAACTTTGTTTCCCTAATTCGTTTGTTTCCCTAAAACAAAACAACTAACTTTTTAAGTTATGCGAACTCAGAGCGGTTATAGCATTATTTGTTGTGATTTTAACGTGGCGTGTAGAATTTTCTAGTACACCTTTAAAAACACGTATAGGGCAAATAATTTCAATAGCTTAGATCGTGGAAATTACTCCCTGACCCGAGGCTACTAATGCCTTGCTTCGCTTTAGTGTCCGAAGAAATAGCAACTTTCATTTGATGCTGTCAACCAAGATGGGCCAAAAAATGGCCCTTGAGGTCAAAAATCATCAAAAAATGAGCAAAACCGAGCATTTTGCCACGGTGCTCGTCCTATATCCGTACAAAAAACACGGGTTTAATGGCAAAAACTGCCAACTCACCTAAGCCGGTAGAAATCTTTAAGACCTTTTGCGCAATCTTACGACAAGAGAATGAAGCCGAAACATCGCCCACGGAGGGCTGATGAGACTTGGACCTATGGACAGGTAGTATGTTTAAAAACTTATTTCTTATTTGTGTAATTGCGATGACTCTGAACTCCTGTAGTTCGCTAAAACCTGAGAAAACAGCGATTCCTGTTGTTCAAAAGGAAATAGTAGAAGTTAAGAACATGATCCAAGCGGAAAAAGAAATGGATTTGCTTACGGATAAGGCCTTAAAGTCCTCTCCAGAATCTAGAGACTATTTAGCTACAGACCTTTATATCAAAGGAAACGATGCTTCCTTGCGTGGAGATGCAGGAACGGCAGCTTTTCTGTTTAAATATGTTTATAAATTAAAACCTGATGATGTTTACCTAAAAAAGAAATATGCCATTGAGCTAATTCGCGTTGGGAAACTTGAAGAGTCGAAAGACCTTCTCAGCGAAGTATTTGTTACAGAGAAATATCAAGATGAAACAACAGGTCTGATCCTAGGTGGTGTCTATACTGCGATGGACCAGTCGGCAAAGGCCCTTGAGGCTTATGAAAAAGTTGTAAAGTTCAACCCTAAGTCAGAAGAAGGCTGTGTGTTCCTTGGAAAGGCTTACGCATTAGATGAAAAATATGGCAAGGCCATGAAGCTCTTAAGTAAGTGCGAAAAGAAAATGCCTGATAATGGAATTTTTTCTTATTATAAAGGAAAGATAAATCTATCAAGAGATAAGCGAAAGCTTGCGATGAGTGACTTTAGAAATTCACTTAAAAGAGATGCCGGCTTCTATCAAGCAGCGGTGGCCTTAGGTCTTCTTTACGAAGAAAAAGATAAAATTGCTCGAGCAAAGAAAACATATAAAGACTTTCTTAAAGTAAACCCAATGAGCTATGCCGTTCTAACGAGAATGGTTCAACTAAAATTTGCAAGTGAAGATTATGAAGGAATTATCGATTATGCTGAAAGGTTGTCTAGCTTAGATTCAAACGACTTAAACTTAAAGGTTCGTTTGGGAATTCTTTATACAGATAAGAAGAGATACGAAGACGCCAAGGGGATCTTTAAAGAAGTTCTAGTGGCCATGCCAGATAGTGATAAGGTTCTTTACTATTTGGGTTCGCTTTTTGTTCAAACTGATGATTATGAAAATGCTATAAGCTATTTTAATAAAATAAATGCAGAGAGCACTCTTTTTCACGATAGTCATATGCAAATGGCGCAGATTCTTAGTGCCATGGCCCTAGAGAATAGTGGCGCGATAGATCGATTTGAAAAATTTGTAACAGAAAAAAGTGATAAGTACGCTTTTCTCGCTGTTGAGCTGAAAATCTTATTAGCTAGTTTCCATGAAGAGAAAAAGAACTTTAGAAAAGCCATTAAGTTAGTAAAAGAAGTGCGCGGTAGAAAAGACTACACTGAAAATCATGATTACTATTTAGCTTCACTTTATGAAAAGGTTAAAGAGTATAACGAGGCTAAAGTGGTTATCTTAGAGCTATTAGAAAAGAATCCTAATAATGCTCACGCTTTAAACTTTCTTGGTTACTCTTTATTAGAGCAAAATACAGATTTAGAAAAGGCCCTCGCTTATATTAAAAGAGCAGTCGCTTTAAAGCCAAATGATGGGTTTATTAGGGATTCACTTGGGTGGTACTATTATAAAACCGGTGACTTGAAGAATGCTCTCGTGGAAATAAAGAAGGCCCATGAAGCTGTAAAAACGGATGTTGTCATCACTAAACACCTGGCTATAATCTATCAGGAGCTTCAACTATACGAGGAAGCTAGAAAGTATTACAACGAGGCTTTAAGAAATTGCAAAGTTCAATCAGAAAGAGACGATGTAATGAAAGCGATAGACGAGCTAGATTCACTACGTCTTCCAGCTTCAGAAGAACCACCAGTGCAGGATTAGTCTTACTAAGCCTGCTTTTTATTTCTTGTACCCATAAATCAACTAAGAAAAGTATTAAACCATTTGAAGCCCTTTGTTTGTCGGGAGAAGGGAAAGGTCGAATTGCCCATTTAGAAGGTAAATACGTCTTTAGTTACGAAAGTCTTTTCAAAAATAAAGAGAAGGAATGGCTCTTAGGATTGAGTCTTCCCATCCATGGGGAAGAGGTTCTGACTCTTGGCTTTAGAGACGCAGATAAATCGAAGGTCCAAGTTAAAGGAAGGTTTTTTAAGAGACTAACGCTAAATGCCAAAAGAGAAGGAAAGCAAAAAGAGATCGCTCAGCTCAAAAAAGTTCTAGGAAAGATTGCTGTTTTTCTAAAAGTCGTGGATATGGTTCGAATAGGGGACTACTCTTGTAAAAAAGGCACCTGCGGATTTGGAAAAGGACTTAGCTTCAAGTTTAAAGAAACCAAGGACGAATTAAATATTGTGTTCCCTTTCGATAAGAATCACGAGTTTTTTATCAATGCTAAAAATAACTCTACCTATTATCGCAAGGTTAATTTCACTTTGAAGGATAAGAGGCGAAGTTCAATGTCGAGACAGCCCTTTGCATTAACTTTAATTCAAAGAGATTGCTCTTAGCTCTTATTACGCGACGACCAAATTCCCCTAAATCCTTGGCAATTCCCTGTTTTTTTATATATATACGTTAGGCTTGCCTAATATAGACTGTTGCCGAAAGTCTTTTTACCAGTGATGGTTCTGGCAATTTAAACGACTTAACCAGTAGATAAACATATCTACAACAAAGGATTGACTCATGAAAAAGATCAAGTTTTTTCAGACCCTGATCATCGGCTTACTCCTAACTACTTTTATTAGCTGTACTAAGAAAA
>JAIBDQ010000181.1 GCA_024686135.1 Halobacteriovorax sp.
GGACGTGATTGGACTCGGTGTAAAAACCCGAGAAGAAGTGGTTCAAAGTCTCTTTAGGAGTATCAGGAGGACAGGGAAGTCCAACTGGAAAGCATTCACTAAAAATAGTGATGCGAGTAAGCCAATCGAGATCTATGATTTTATTTCTCAATCCACTTATGAAAACACGCATTTTGGAAACTTGCCGACTCTTCACGAGTTCCAAGAAACACTTAACCGACTTCAAATGAATCTCGAGTTAAGACCAATTGCATGTTGAGAAGAAATGTAGATTAAAAACGGTCACCCGTGAAAGTGGGTGGCCTTTTTAGAAGGCCCAGATGGGACCAAGTTTAAAAAGTGATTCATTGTATTTAAATCTTCTAAGAACAGGCTCTTCATACTTCACCATATTAATGGTGTATTGAAACCCACCTCTAATCGACCATGCCCGATTAACTTTATAAATAAGTGAACCTTCAAATTGATAAACATATTTATAAGACGGATCACCAAAAGTATCTGGGTCAATAGTAAGCCAAGGAATCGGTATGACCTCAAGCCGAGCAAAAACATTAATTTTATTCGTCATCTCTAATAGAGCTAAAACCCCAAATGTAATCCCATGCATAGTAATATCTTTAAATCCGGTAAGTGCAGTCGAGCCAAATCCATGTTGATAACTAGAGTATCCGCCATATATAGATATATATATATCCCTTAACCATTTCTCGTAGTTGATCGTTTTTCCAATCATGGCCTTATAGTTCATATCAGTTAACTTCGTTTCAGAACCCGTTGTATTAAATGAACTTCCAGAGAAGCTACCAAAGCGTCTTTCTGTATAACCGTAAAAATACCACTGATAAGGAAAGTTAAGTTTCATGGCCGCAAAGCCTCCATAACTTAATCCATCAAAGTCATTCCCAATTCCTGAAACCTGAGTGATTAAACTACCTATCTCGAAATGCCCAAGCTTAGGCGAATACTCATCCGCAACTTCTTTACCGTAATAATCGTAATCTTCGATTTTAATCCAGTCGCCTGGCTGTATTAGCTTTTTATAATTTCGAACAAGACCAATAGTTTCTTTATTTTCGACCCGAAGAATCGTTCCGCGAGCAATATCTTTGGTGATAAAACCGGTTACTCTATCTGTATTTTCAGAATTTCTTTTTTTCTTAACAAGTCTTTTAATAATAAAGATATGGTTCTGATAATCTGCTATTTCCTTTCCGCGATTAAATTTAACTTTATCTTCAAATACTTGAACTACGGCTGCATCAAATGGAAGGGCCTCGTCGAACTCTTTGATCCATCCGACAATCTGTTTGCTGATGGACTCAGTTGTTGGTTTGAAGAAAATTCTTTCTTCTTCATAATAATAATCTCTTCCATTTTCACCTAGGACTTTAAAAAGAACCTTTAAAGAACCATCCTTCTTTTTAAAATAGCGAACTCTAAAAAGAGAACCGACATCTAGTTTGTCTGCAATAATTTTTCTAACTTTTTGCTGATCTAAAAAGAAGTTTAATCCCTGAGATTTTTCTTTCATCTTTTGAAAGATTCCAATATCCGTATGAAAACGGCAGACTGAGTTTTTTGAAAGGAATTTTTCTATTTCTAAAACGACCGAGTCTGCAAGATCTTGATCTTCTTTGTGTTCAAATGGAAGGATCGTACAGTAGCGAATCCTACCAAGCCCAATGGCCTCTCTTAATTTCTCTTGCTCTAATTTTTCAGCGGCACGCTTACGCTCTTCGGCTTCATTCACCACGGCCTGTTCTTCTTTTATCTTCTGTAACTTTCTAATTTTATCAACATCAATGCGTTGACCAAAAGCTGAGGAGATAAATAAAGTTAAAAAAAATATTATAAAGATGTTTCTATACATAAGTACCTAATATAATTATATCAGGCACTGGATTCCCCGCAATAAGAAATAAATCAAGTGTTCATGGGGCATTTGAATAGTTGAGTTAATTGTTCCGTTGATTATCGTCAAAGAAGTCCATATCAATACTAATTGCCGAAGCAAAGATAACTGCTTTTTCTCTCCAGTTTTGATTTCCAAAACTAACTTGAAATCGATCCGCATCCGTAAACATTTCTTTTAAAAGGCCTCCCCAGTTTTTTGAAATGGTTCCAATTTCTCTCTCCGTATTATCCTTAATAAAAAAAGTCCAAAGTCTCCAGATTGGTGAGACTACTCTAGCAAAAATTTTATCTGTGTCTGTGGCTAGGTCATATTTTTTATGAAGGATTCCAAATTTTCTATACACATGCCCAAGAATATTTCCCTGCGGGTCTCTAACAGTAAGGTCGGAAAAAAACCAAAAGAAAGGTCTTTCTAATTGCATCAACTCTTCCCTATCAGCTCCCCAAACCATCACCTTCATTGGGCGATGCGTCCGCAAAAACCATCTTGATAGCATAGCGCCAAAGCCACTACCCTGCTCTGCCATAAAACCCAGTTCCACACCTTGAGTGGATAAGATTTGGTATTTATTACGTGTTTCAAAGTTTGTGATGATCTCCGTCCATTCTTTCTTCTGTTGAATCAGAAGTTGATTGTGCGGAGTGAAAAATTCTTCAACTCTTTTATTCTCTGTCATAAGCATTATACCTTTTCTTACCCTTAGTAATCGAGCTAGTATCGGCTACGGTTAATCAATCGTAAATCTCTGGAGATTATAATGAAACCCTCAATTGTCATCGCTGATGGATTTGACAAAAATTTGTTCGCGAAATTGCTGGAAATGGACCAATTTAACGTTCACCCAGAAGCCAAAATCACTCAAGACAAACTAAAAGAACTACTCCCAAATACTGAAGGGTTAGTTATCAGATCGGCCACGACTGTAACTCCTGACCTATTAGAAATGGCCCCGAATTTAAAGTATGTTATTCGTGCCGGTGAAGGGACCGATAATATTGATAAAGTCGCTTGTGGGCAAAAGGGAGTTGTGGTTTCAAATACTCCTGGAGCTAATAATAATTCTGCTGCTGAACATGCTGTGGCCCTAACCATGACTGTTCTAAGAAAAACCGCTTGGGCCCATTCAACTATGAGTAATGGTGGTTGGGATAAATCAAAATTTGCAGGAACTGAATTATCTAATAAAAAAGTTGGTGTGGTTGGATTTGGTCGTATCGGTCAAATATATGCCAAAAGACTTGCTGGTTTTGAACCAGACCTACTTTTCTTTGACCCGTTTGTAGAAAAGTCTGATCTTCCATACGCCAAAAAAGCTGACAACCTAGAACAAATTTTTAAAGAATGCGAAATCATCTCTCTTCACACTCCGTTAATGGACGCGACTAAAGGAATGGTTAATAGATCTCTTCTAGAGTCAATGAGAGAAGACGCTGTTCTGATCAATGCAAGCCGCGGTGGCATAGTTGATGAGGAAGCCCTTCTCGATGTTTTAACAAATAATAAAATTAAAGGGGCAGGTTTTGATGTTTTTTCATCTGAGCCACTTCCGGAAGATTCACCACTTCGACAGCTATCTAACCTCGTTCTGACTCCACACCTTGGGGCTTCCACTGGAGAAGCTCAAATCCGTGTTGGGGAAATGGTTATTAACCAATTAAGTGAATTCTTTTTAAATAGTAACTTGTTAAACGAGGTAAAGGCCTAATGCAATCACTAGCTATTGTCGGTTCCCAATGGGGAGACGAAGGAAAAGGTAAAATTACAGATCTACTAGGACAAAAATGTGATGTTGTTGTTCGCTTCCAAGGTGGGAACAACGCCGGACATACCATTATTGTCGGTGATAAAAAAATCGTTCTTCACCTTATTCCTTCCGGTATTTTACATGACCACTGCACCTCTGTTGTAGGGCACGGTGTTGTTTTTGACCCGCAAGCATTTCAAGTTGAACTTGAAGATGTTCGAAATTCGGGAGTTCAAGTTACTCCGGATAAGCTTAAGATCTCTGAGAACTGCGCTGTAATAACTTCTTATAATAAACTTCTAGATGGACTTAGAGAAAATCAAGGACCTATTAAAATTGGGACAACCGGAAAAGGAATTGGGCCCGCCTATGAAGATAAAGTTTCAAGAAAAGGTTTAAAGTTAAAAGACCTCCTTGATAAAGACCTTCTTATTCAAAAGCTAAGAAATAATCTTCAGGAAAAAGAAATTCTATTCAAGCATCTTTATGACTCAAAATTTCCTTCCGTTGAAGAAGAAGCTGAACATCTTTTCAAACTTGGAAAGAATGTTGCTCCTTATTTGACTGATACTTTTAGTTTTTTGGATCACGCTTTAAGAGCAAATAAAAAAGTTCTTTATGAGGGCGCTCAAGGTGTACTACTTGATATCGACTATGGCTCTTACCCATTTGTAACGTCATCTAGCACAGGCGCTGGTGGAATTTACACGGGAGCCGGGCTACCAGGTCAATCAATCCAAGAAGTTCTAGGAATCACTAAGGCCTATACAACTCGCGTTGGTGAAGGACCTTTTCCTACTGAACTTTTTGATGACCTTGGTGACAAGATTCAAACCATTGGTGGTGAGTTTGGAGCAACTACTGGACGTAAAAGAAGATGCGGATGGCTTGACCTTCCTCTTCTCAAGTACACAGTGAAAGCCTCAAACATGACCTCTATTGCACTAACAAAACTTGATGTTTTATGCCATGTGGACACACTTAAGGTTTGTACTGGTTATAAATACAAAGGTGAGACGATTGATTGTGCTTACCCAGGGATCGATCTTTCTCAAGTAGAGCCAATCTATGTCGAGATGGAATGTTTCAAAGACACTTTTGAAACGGATAACCTAAGTGACACTTTAAAAACTTATATCGAAACAATAGAGAAATTCATTGGTATTCCTGTAGGAATCCTTGCCTATGGTCCAGAAAGATCTGAAATTAAATTCAAGAAGGAGTACTTCAATTGAAATTAGTTTTACTGCTCACCATATTCCTTTTTGCTAGCTGCGGCCTAAAAAAAGAAAAAGGTGAGCTTATTGTATTTGAAAAGTCGAAGACCGATTACGATCAGTTTATTAATCAAAAGCCTAAGCCAAATCAGCCCAACCTTAGTATCGATAAAAAGATTGTGAACAATGACTACCCAATCGAGCTTGCCCTATATAACGACGGCAAATTTTACTACAATCTTGAGAACCTTGGAGAGGGCGAAGGTACTTGGAAATACGACAATGGCGTCCTAAAGCTAACGGCCTTTAGAAAAATCCTCACCTTCGATGTTGATATGAATTACACATTTACCATTACGAGAAAAGATGGTTCCCAGTCGCTTCTTAAGTTTAGAGATAGAAAAGGGAATCAGGCATACTCAACAAGGCTTGAATGATGAAAGTACTTTTATTTTTGACACTTAACTTTTTAGCTCCCCAAGTTTCTTTTTCAATGAGCTGTGACACTATTGAAAACGGAAAAAAAACAATCTGTAATAGTTATCTAAAGATGACAAAATCTACTCCTGCAAAGCTAAAAAAGCTTTGTTCAGCAGGAGATATGGATACCCAGTACCTTAAAATGAAAGGAGTCTTTAATAAGACGGATTGCGACCCAAAAGGGGCCATCGCTAAATGTAGACTAAGAGGTCATGATACGACCTTTTATTACAGCGGCGAAATGGCAGATTTAAAGAAGGGTTGTAAGTTTTTTAAGAAAGCAGAATTTATTAAGCTCTAATTATTGAATCAACTCACCATAGAGCTTTCCATCTCTAAAGCTCGTCAGATGAACACGGCGGATTTCATTCTTTAACTCGGAATCCGTCTTAACAAAGACCTTTACGAAATTTGTACTATAACCACCAAAGAAACCTTCCTTATTTCGGCGCTCAAATAACACCTCAGTAGACGTTCCCACCATATCCTCAGAAAGCATGGCAAGCTTGGCCTCTCCAAACATATGAAGAGCGCGGGACCTTTCCTTCTTCACCCCTTGGTGAATATGATTCTCAGATCTCGCCGCAATAGTTCCCTTTCGTTTCGAGTAAGGAAAAACATGAAAATGTGTGATCGGAAGCTCTTTAGCTAGATTATAAGTTTCTTCAAACTGTTCCTGAGTTTCACCAGGATAACCAACAATCATATCGGCCCCAATGGCAGCATTTGGAAATCTTAAAAGGATCTTATTTATAATCTCCTTATAAAAGGCCACATCATATTTTCTTTTCATTGAGGTTAAAATCTCATCGCAGCCACTTTGCATGGGGATATGAAAATGATCCATAAACTTATCTGATGCTTCCAGCACATCAAGAAGTTCATCCGTAATCGTATTCGGCTCAACTGAA
>JAIBDQ010000058.1 GCA_024686135.1 Halobacteriovorax sp.
GTACTGTTCTATTTTTTCCAATTTAATACCTGGAACAAAAATTGTTCTTGAAATAGAGGCTAGGAAAAATAGGGATGATTACAATCTCTATGTAGTTAAAAAAGATAATGAAATGTTTTGGGATATTGTTAAATATAAAAGACCTTATGAAATGATTGGAACTGAAGATTCTCGAAAACGTTATTATAATAAGATCCGAGGTTATAACCCAAAACAAAAAAAGTTTTCCATGCTTAAAAAAGGTGATGAATTGCGATTTGATCCTTTTGTCTCGCCTCATCATAGAACCAGTTATTTGAAAGGGGGATGGGGAACCACTGTTTTTAATATTACCCAGACTGGGGCCTTTGGTGACACCTCGGGCTCTGTGGTACTGGCCAATAGATTGAATATTGTTAATCATTTGGAAAAAAAGTCTTGGACTTTTGATCTTGAGCTAGACAGGTTTGGTTTTCTAATCTCAGGATACCCAGAATACCTTGAAACCTCTAGCTTACAGTTTCTACTAGGCTATAAACCTTTTTCCCGCCTAAAACTATGGGGAGGTCAAACCAATATTTTATTTGGAATGGACTTTAATAAAGCTCCTCTTTTAAAACTTACATCACTAGGTGCCTCTCATACCCATATTAAAACTAATTACGCTGTCTTGGGAATTCGGTGGGAGTCTTGTGATTGGTATTTACCTGGAAACTTACTTAAAAACTTTCCTAACTATAACAAAGTAGAACAAAAAAAATGGAAAGACTATAAACTAAAAAAAGAAGAAGACTTATTGGGCTATGGTAGTCGGCAATTAGTTGAAAATATAAACTGGCTTACTTACTTTCTTAAAACATTTCACCAGCGCGCTTTTGTAGGTCTTAAATATGGAATAAGTGGTGGTATTGAAGAGGCTGAAGTAGTGGTCAAAGAACAGTCCGCTATGGCAGTTCAGCTTGAGTACTCTCTTCACCGAAAAATATATGATGCTAAAAATTTCGAGCTCTCTATAGAATTTCTTGGAAGGTATAACTATAGAACTTTTAACCTGGATGCTAAGTGGGGACTTGAAGATGGAATAACCGAAATTCAAAGTCATGATTTAAATGGGATGGTTAACCTAAGTCTTCACTATGACTTTCTTGGAGATTTCATAGATAAGATTCAAGGCTCCCTCATGAGTAGCTTAAGTGAGGGATTTACTAATAACTCTAAGCGCTAAAAAAAGCTCTTGAGTCTATTTTAATTAGAACTATAATAAAGGAAGTTATGAACCAAAAAGTCACTTTATCTCCAACATTAAAAATCCTGATCGTCGATGACATGCCATCACTTAGAAAAATGATGAGAACTGCTCTGGCCTCAATGGGATTTAAAAACGTTTTAGAAGCCGGGGATGGAAATCAGGCTTGGGATGTTATCAAGGCTGAAGCACAGGCCAATGAGCCCTTTGAATTGATTATATCTGATATCAACATGCCAAAATGTAACGGAATTACTTTATTAAAAATGATAAGGGCAAATGAAACATTTAAAGATGTCCCGGTATTGATGGTGAGTACTGAAAGTGAAAAAGATATTATTATGACGGCCATTGAAGAAGGGGCGAGTAACTATATTATAAAGCCTTTTAGTAAAGAAGTAGTAAAAGAAAAGTTACTTGCGATTTTTTATAAGTAATAATTAATCATTTTTAAAAATATCTTCAATCATTTCTAAATCATTATCAAATTCAGCTGAAAACATTTGTGCAAAGATATTGAGAGCAACTATGGCGTTTTTATTTGCATCACCTTTAGAGATAGATCTAATCCTTTCAAGTATTGATACATTTACAATTTCTAAATTTCGATAGGATTCTTTAAGATCATTTAAGTCGATCACAACACTATTATCTTTCTTTTTATCGAAATACTTTTTTAGAAGATGAGCACTGGAGCTTCGAAAAAGAGTCTCCTCAATACTAGAAAAAGGAAGGTGAAACTTCTGTAGAGGCTTTAAAAACTTAAGATGTGGACATTCACTATTGGCCATCAAAAGACCCATCAAAGAAAAAAGGCCACTTTGAAGGTCAGTATCTTTGAAATAAGACCTTTCCTCCATTTTTACTTCAACCCTAGCGGTTTCATAGCTAAGCTTATCTTTATTCTTATCCACCAACTCATAAAGTTCAAAAGCGACTGGGCATAGTGGTGAATCTTCAGGTTTTAAAGGGCAGTTCGAGCATTGATGGCAGCCGAGCTGTACCCATTCTGGGTATTCCTTATCTGAGGGGATTCTTTTGATCGAAGTGTCTAGCTTGAAGGTAAGTTCGTTACCGTCTTCGAATTTAAATAAGTAGTCAATTACCATATGAAATCGTAACAATATTTTCTAGAAAGAGCTAAAGAAATTTCCTTCTTAACTCGACCTTTGTTAAGATAGGTAGGTATGAGTAACAATATAGCAATACCTCAAGAGTTAAACTTTCTAGTAGTCGACGATATGACTTTCTATCATAGTTTATTGAAAGACCATCTTAAAAAGATGGGATTTAGTGGCCGAGTACTTCACTCGATTGGAGTTAAGGAGGCCACAGAGATGCTAAAAGAAAACTTTGGAACAGAGCTTGAGATTCATTTTATTATTCTCGACTTACATATGGCCCGTCATAAAGGGACTAAGCTTGTAGAGTTAGTTAGGTCTTCTGAGAAGTTTAAAAATCTTCCTATTTTATTATATACCTCAGAAACAGAGAGGGATGAGATTGTTAATGCATTTGAGGTGGGAGTGACGAGCTACCTATTTAAGCCTTGGGAGTTAAAAGATCTCAAAGAAAAAATTCTCTTTTGTTGGGAAAAACATAACAAGGAAGAATAAGCTGACCTATGCGGGTACGGTAAATCTAAAAATTGTACATTCACCCACCTTACTCTCTACTTCAATACTACCACCAACCTTTTCGATGGCCTCTTTTATGGCAGACATTCCAACTCCTCGGCCAGATATTTCGGTGACACCTTCGCTAGTTGAAAATTCCGTATCAAAAATACAATAGATAACCTTAGAGTCATCTAAGTCAGATTCGAGCCCAAGCTCCGATAGCTTTTCACGGATCTTTTCAGGATCAATTCCTCTACCATCGTCTGAAATCTCAATATTCAAATTCTTCTCATCCTGTGAAAAGTTTACCAAGATTTTTCCTTCTGGAGGTTTTCCTGACTCTATTCTTTCACCTTCTGACTCTATCCCATGATCGACACTATTTCTAAATGCGTGAACCATGACACCGAAAAGTTCCTTGTGTTTTGAATATTCAATTCTCGTATCACCGCCTTTAAAAACAAGGGGGGATACGGACTTTCCAAGGCTTTCCGAGACATCTTTAACAAGATCTGAGTAAGCAGAGAAATAGTTTATAATAGGCTCTCTTATAAAGTATTCATGATATAGATCAATCAATTCGGAATCATCTTTTCCAATGAGAGCTGTGTTAAATTTATCAACAAGTATTTTATTTATCTCAAGAACTTGGTTCTCACTGTCGATCACATTGCCAATAATTTCTTTACTTTCAAGTAGGAAAAGATGAAAGCTATCTTGAAGGTCTTGGATCATACTTTTTAACCTAGGAACAAAAGCTAATCTTTCCTCAAGAGACTTCTCCTTAACCTCAATCACTTCATTTTCATATAAATGTGCCTTGTCTTGAATTATTTGAACCGAGAAGAGACCGGCCCCCCCTTTAATCGAGTGTAGACAAATAAGGATTCCATCACTGTTAAAAGCATTCTCACTATCGTCTAAATACTTTGCCATATCTTGCACAAGAGATTTGAACTCTTCAATATAGGAGACGAACTGTTTTTTGTTATTAACAAGCTTTAAAATCATATTGACGTAGGACTCTTGTTGCTTAAAAGCCTCTTTCGCCTGAACTTCTGAAGTTTTGTTTGTAGCAACAGCAACTATATTTTCAATCTTATTGTCTTCATTTCTCATAGGGAAGTACTGAAGACCAATATATTTAAAGTCAAATGCATTAAAATCTGATCCCTCTTGAATGTTTTGGGGACCAAGTGGTGTTAGGTGCTCAAAAGGAATCTTTTCATCAAATATATTTTTAGACCATTTGTTAAAAGTCTCCACTTCCTTACTTTCTTTAAACCCAAGAACATCACTAAACTTGTTGCCACCAGGACTAATCTCAAACATATCCTCACAGGCCTTGGTATATACATCGTGACAGAGGTTATCTTTATCAAAAACCATTAATCCTTGATCAAGAGAGTTAATCATTGTGTCTAGAAAATCATTGGCCTCTTTTAATTCTTGAGTTCTTTGGCTAACCATAACTTCTAGATTTTTAGAGTAGTCTTCTATCTTTTCTTTGGCTTCTCTAAGCTCTTCAATAATGACTTCTTTACTCTTGAGTAAGCTATTTATTTCACCACTCATAAAATTAAATGAAGCAGAAAGAAGGCCAAGCTCATCATTAGTTTTTATTTGAATTTCTTGTTCATAATCACCGTTGGCAATGAATTGGGTTCCACGGACTAGGGCATTTATCGGACGAGTGATTGAGGCTGAGAAAAGGACACCAAGAAAAATACATATCGCCAAAAGCAGTATCCCAAAATATAAACTTTTACTTATAAGCGTCTTTGTCGCGAGAAAGGCCTTTTCTTTTTTTATTGTCGTAAAGAACGTCATATTTAGGCTTGGTATCTTAACAAAACTTACGAGGCTTTCAATACCTTTGGCATCGACTATTTCTTTGGTTCCTTTTGGGATATTACCTTTAAGAATTTCAATTAAATTAGAATGAGTTCTATCATCGAGATAGGAGAGTCCCTGATTATCGAGAAGTTCGTTGGTATACACTTTATCTTTTTTAAATTGATCAATAATTTTTGAGATACTTAAAACGCAAAGGTAGTACTCGCTGGCCTTAGGGTTTGAGACAACCATGGAAATCGAAGGAATTTTAAGATTCGAAGAAGATGAGAAAATTTGAATAGGAGAATTCTTTTCGAATTTTTTAGGAATAAGATCTTCTATTTTTTTCTTAAAAATATCTTCTTTTTTAATTTTACTTTGTAGCTCTAGCTCATCCCATACAGTTTCATTAAGAACCCTAATTCTTTCGGATAGGCCTTGCTTACTTTTGTTGAAGGCCACAAACATTAAAATATTAGGATCAGTATTAAGTAATTCTTGGAGCTGTTTAGGGTTCGTATTACTGATTAGTGCAAGTGATAGAGAGTCCTTGGAAGAATTATTAATTGTATTAAGAGTTAATTGAGAAAGAGATTCTGCTCTAGTTAAAGACGTTTCATAAATATAGCTAGTCTTATCGCTGTAAAACATTTCAATGGCGAAAAAAACGTAGGCACCAACAGATACTAATAGAAGTAAAATAAGTAGAGATAGAATCTTTACTTTCATTGATATGGAGAATTTCGTTTTTTCGGGACTTCCCATATTACTATTCTATGGACACTGCGGCATATTGGTAGAGTGCAATAATTTCACCATCTTAAATCCTTATCTGGGGACTAAAAGAATAGGTGAGGGAAGTCGTTTACTCAGGTACAGCGACTACCTGAATATAAAGTCTAAAAAGCGTAAGAATAGCTAACACTTGCACTGAAGATATCAGTGGTCGTTTTATACTTTTGTCCACTTAAGAGAGTAGGAGGAGATTCAGTACTCTCAACTGAGGCGATGGTCACTCCGCCACTAAAGGAATGTCCTTTTTCTCCACCAAGAGAGAAGTTAAAACTATTTTCAAGCCTATTCTCCTTATTGGCCGATAGGACCATGGCGTAATACATAAGATTATTAAAATCGAAGAATCCTTCCATATAGTAGTTTGAAGTGATTCCTAAGGTGAGGCTTCCTAGCTTAAATTCAAAAGTCCCCATGAGCTTGGCCGGGCTATGAATCGCCACATTTTGTCCTGCCCCTGAACCGCCCCCTAACTCTTCTCGTTCATCTTCGAGATTTTTTACATAAGCTGCTTCCACGTGAAAGGATTTCGTTTTGATACCAATCCCTAAACCCACTCGAGACATATCAATCTCTCCGCCCGCAGTGTCTAGGGGCGCATGTTGATAAAAGAGCCCAAAGTCTAATCCGAGTTTGTATTTTATACCTACGGTGTAGATCATAAGTTCCAATTCCGAAGCGCTGCTCCCTCCTTGTGTGCTGGTTTGTGTATTCTCATTGCTAACAGATATCACTCCTACTCCTAGAAGATTCATAAACCCAATAGAGGCATTTAAAAAAGTAAGATCTGATTCACTTGTCTGTTTTTCGACAACTCCTGAAGTTGTAACATTATCGACTTTTTCACCACTGGCCAATTCACCAGAGATCTCTGTTGTAAATCCTTTGCCACCTTTTCCTCCATAGAAAAAGCTAAGGGTTTTAATATCAATTTCAGATTTTGAAGACGAAATAGCTCCCGTTGTTTCTTGAGATTTTTCAACTTTATCGAGCTTGAAAATCGTACCAAAAGTCGCCGCGGGTCTTTCTTGTAGGACCCCTGGGTTTTCCGAACGAGTCGTTCTAAATAATGAGCCGGAAGCGATCTGAGCAAAAGTGGTGGTTGAGGCGAGTAGAGATAGGAGGGCCAATAGTTTCTTCATGATTAATCCTGTTAAATTTGTTGTGATAATAGAATAACAGCAAATTGAATTAGAGAAAGAGTTAAAACCTTACGCGTTGTATATTCTTAAATAAAGTTTATCTACTATAATTGCATAGTAAATTACTTAGGAGAACTTATGCTTACTCCATTTCAATTATAAATGTCGATTCAATAAAAGCCAGGTCTTCGTCAAGCTGCTCTCTCGTTGGTGACCAAAATAAAATATGCCCAACTTCATTACTTGTGCTCTCATGAGGTAAGATAATATCACCAATTTCTCTTCTTAGAGAAAAATCAAAAATGCCTTTAATTTTTTCTTTTATTTCTTTGACTCCATTTATCGAACGGATTTTACCAGCCCCCGGATGCATCATGTAAACAGCGGCACATCCTTTTTCAGTAGGAGTGAACTCTTCTACCAGATCGTCGCAACTCAGATTTATATAGAGCTTCCACGAGTCAAAATTATAAACCTTTTCAATAAGCTCCATATAATAGCCACCGGGAGGTCTAATGGCGATCTCTCCAAAGACAGGTCCATCTTTTGTTAAATAAAATTCAGCATGAGTAACTCCACGGTCAACGCCAAATGTTTCTACGACTTTGTCATTTGTCTCCAAGATTTTCGCTTTTAAAGAGCTCTCTAACTGTGCCGGTACCACGGACTTTCTCCATTGATGAAGGTATCCCGTAATATTGTGAAAGATAGGTTTTCCATCCTTTACAAAGGTTTCTACGCTTACCTCCGAACCTGTTACGAAGGCTTCAGCAAGAAGTCCGGAGGCAGAAAAGGATTTTATATCCTCTATTGTTTTAGCTATTTTTACGTCTCTGGCACCAGAAGAGCTGACTGGTTTGATGACCAAGGGAAGACCTAAATGCTCTGCGAGTTCTTCTGGTTTTGTTGTCTCTTCAATTAGCTTGTACTTCGTGATGGGGATATCATTTTTAACGGCGTAATTTTTCATAATCCATTTATTATGAAATCTATCGGTTACATCAACGGCAATATGCTTGAGGTTTAAATGTTTTCTAACAAGCGCCCCAAGTATCACCGTTTCCTCAGTATTTGCCACGATACGGTCAATCTTAAAGGTTTTTAGCTGCTCTACAACTGATTCACTAAGTTCTGGTAAACTTTCCGAATAAGGTTCTTCAATCCATCCAGAGAGATTTTTTTTTCTAGCTTTTTTTAGTTCTCCATCGCTCCACAGAATGACTTCATGGCCTAATTCAAGAGCTGCTTGGTAGCACCGTCTTCTAACACCAATGACTAAAATACATTTGCTCATTTTCTCCACCTTTTTATAAAGTAGAGGGATTTAACACTACTAATGAAATTAAAGCTATTTAATACGTTATTGACCGAGAGAATTTGTTGGCTTTGACCTAGAGCTCTAAAAAAATGGACTATTCCGCTTAAATTTGATTTTCAAGTTGAAGCGGATTTTCTAACAGTTTAGGAAACAATATTTATTTCTATGTTATTATTATCCAATGAAAATCTTAATGCCGCTTCCAAGAAAAGAGTTCGACCCTACGGAAACTTCTATTCCATGGAAACTCCTGACTGAAAGAGGGCATGAGTTGTTAAAAGATAATTAATTTAAAAAATAGATACTTGGAGTAGAAGTGAAAAGAAAAAACATAAGATTTACCCCAGATAAAAATACAGTTGTGTGGTTCTGTAAGGGTCATGAGGAATTCAGCAAAGATCATGTGGGTCTAGCTTATAGTGAAGCTTACGGTGGAGCTGGAGTTGTTATCACTGAAGACCTAGGGCTAAAAGAAGGGGATCTGGTCACAGTAAAGATCGGGGAACTCGAGTCAATAAAGTCGGAAATTAGATGGATAAAAAAAATCTCGGATAGTGTCTATCAATTTGGTATCAAGTACTTTGAGTAATTATCTAATTATTGTATAAAAATTCAGGGTAAATTTCCCAGAAAAGGCGAGGAGCATCGCCGTCGAAATGAATCCATGGGTCTCCTTGAACTAGGCCATATATGTCCATAGCATTCTGATCTAAAAGTTCTAAAGGTGTAACGGCCTTAATTAGACCACCGGAATCAGTCCCACCAACTTGAAAGTTAAGTGTGCCGCCACCTAGAACAAAGGTGGCTGGCCCAAATTCATTCTGAGTACATGTAGTGGCACAAGAAGTCGTCATATTCGCAATATTTTGTTGCATCTCTGGGGACGTGGCTGCCTCAGATGAAAATCCTGCCACTGTACAAGCGGCATTTAAACAATGAGCTGTACCTTCTGTATAGTTTCCTTTTAGCTTCACTGCACTTCCATTTGCCGTGCCAGAAAAGCCGCCCACAAAATCATTTCCAGTGACGTCTGCTTTTACGAAGGAATCTCTAATCATTCCACCGTATATATAACCAACGGCTCCGCCGGTTCTACTTGCTCCAGTTATGTCGATACTATCAACACTGGCATAGGCCATCTCCATTTTATTATGAGTTAGATTTCCGACAAGCCCGCCGGTTCCATCATTGGAGCTTGAGTCAATAGTTCCTTCAAAATTTAAAACAGCAAAGTCTAGAAGTCTTGTATCGCTAACTGCCAGTGTGCCGTGTATAAATCCAAAGAGACCACCTGTTTTACCATTGGTTCCAGTATGTACTATATCTCCATTACTAAAACTCGATAATGTCACACCTGACTCTTCATTTGATAAGTTCATATCACCAATAAGTCCGCCAATACTAAAATTTCCATTTTGCGTAACGGAGCTATTAACTACATGGATTTTTGAAAAATTTGTAGCAAAGCGATGTTCATGACCAGATCCGGCACTTCCATCGTCTATAACTTTCCCGGCAACGATTCCAATTTCACCTTGATCAGTATCAAAATGAACATTGTCCACATAGAGGGCCTTTGAATTTGAATAGTCAAATAGGTCATAGTCTACAATACTTCCGCCAGAGCTTTGGGAAGTAGCTGCAACAGATCTAAAAAGACCAAGAGGTTCACCTCCCGCCGTTTCACTACAGTTGATATCGCTAATAGTATAATCGTTACCTTTAAATTCTCCGTGGAAAGGACTTAGGCTAGAGCCAATAGGATTAAAGCCAGCCCCGCAGTCAGCGTTAGAAAAACTAATATTACTTCCTAATTGGTAAGTCTTCTTCATTAAATCTTGGTTATCTCCAATGGCATTCCATTGTGAAACAGTCGTAATGACAATTGGATCAAAGAATGAGCCAGTGAATTCTTCACCAAGGGCAGTGATTTTTTCAGAGAATCCTAAGTTTGAGTTTACGGTCCAAGCGGGGTCACTATTAAAATCAGTTGAAGTCAGGGCTAAAATATCAGTAGCTGACTTAGAAGTAATTGTTCCTGCATAATTTGCACTTCCAGCATTACCATCGGCACAAAAATTAAAGCCTGTAGTTGCTGAAGAGCCGTTTATACAGTTTCCGCCCGTCGATGTTCCTGATGCAAAGCTATGTTGAATTGAGCCGGCTGAACCTGATCCTATTAAAGAAGCTGCAAAGGTCGCAGCAGGCATTGCCACAACATCAGACTTTGAATAAATATTAATGAGGTCGCCGCCTGAGTTACTTCCAGCAAAGCCGCCCACATAATTTGTTCCACTGGCGGAAACATAGCCCGTAGAAAATGCTTCAGAAATATCTATAGAACCCGCAGATTGAGAAACTTGTCCAACAAATCCACCAATGTGGCCAACGCCAGAATTTGTAAAACTTTCTAGATTAGACTTGGTATAATTCTGAGCGATATCGGTAAAGCCCACCCCTGAGTTATAGATAGCTCCCGAAAAACCACCACAGTACAAATAACAAGAATCGATGACACCAAGAGATCGGTTATGATCAATTGAAATGCCTACAGCGGCTGAATTATTAATGGAACCAGCAAATCCACCAGTATAATTAGCTAGTGAATCTATATCTACATCAGAGATGCTCGAATATATAGAAGTGCTACCCGTGCCAGCGGAAACTTTTCCTGCGAAGCCACCAACTTCACCAACTCCCGTTGTAGAACTTACGATATTACCTGTGGCCTTAGATAAATGAATTTGGCCGCCACCTATATCGCCAACGAAGCCACCAATTTTGCTCATTGATCCTGACGGAGGTGATATTGATCCGATATTGATATTAGTGGCGGAAACTGCTGAAACTTCAGAGTCGGGTCCATCCATTTTTCCAATGGCGCCACCATAGGATTGCTCTGTACCTGAGGCCGTTGTGTTGATATAGACCTCATGAATTTTAGCAAACCTTAAGGAGTTATCATCACCGAGAGTACCAACGACACCTCCTACATTATTATATTGGTCTTCAGTGTCGATATTCACATTAAGAATACTCGCTGCATGTACTTCAGAAAAACTTGTGGTCATCATTTCTCCGACGACACCTCCGATACTATAATAGGGTCCACCAGCAGAATACAAAGCATTAATATCAACATTTCTGATCTGAAGCCGATCAATTCTAGCACCGCCAGTTAAAGAACCGGCAAGAGCTCCTACTCTTTGTCCGTCAGTGATTTCAATATTAATATTCGCAAGGCTAATTTCTCCTATCGTAAAGAAGCCCCCACTTCCACTTCCGTCCACTACAGAGAAAAGCCCCACATTACTCATACCACTAGTATTAATTGTTACATTAGAAATAGTATGACCTCTACCAAGGAGACGACCGTTAAAGGTTCCTAAAACTACAGAATTATTAAAATCCGGAAATCCAGAGAAATCGAGATCACGGTGAAGTTCGTAAACTCCTGCTGTTCCAATCGTCTCGATATTATCAAATTGATCAGGTGAACAAAGAATATATTCACCAGTTGAAGGTCTAGTATAAGGTGCTCCGGCAGTGTTTCCAGAGGTAAAGTTACAAGGGTCTACGTGAAGGCGCATGGAGTTCGGATTTCCATCTCCTTGCGTTCCACTAGAATCGTATTGTGCTGAAAAAGGAGTTGAGAATCCAGCATAGGGATTTTCAATTGTGTATACTTGCTCTTGGCCAGAACAACTTGCGTCGTCATAGACTTTTACTTTCATAGCAAAGCTATTGTCGTAAAAAGCAATAATAGGGATTCTTAAATAACTACCAGCTGAATTCATTTTTGGATCAGTTGTCGGTGTCGAGTCTGCAAAACAGCGACTTTCTAAACCTGGTAGACCAAAATTGTCTGGGAGTTCAACTTTATAAGAATTTACCAGAGAGATACCGCAAGTCGTATCGGTTTCGTAAACACCTTTTTCATCAATACATTTATAGGGTTCAAAGATTTTAAACTGTCCGTCTGTTTCTTTTGTTTCAGGACCACCAAAAAAATCATCATTACATCCAGCGTGACTAAGAGTTAAGTCAATGGCAACATCTCCTCCGGCCAAAAACATATCTGTGGAACCGCAGTAAACTTTTCCTTCAAGAACAGCTCCGTCACCGACAGTGTCACCATTTTGATCCCCATCCCAGGTGACGGCAGAAAACCCCCAGGGACCATTTGATAAAACTATAGAAGCTTGTCCATCATAAGTAAGATTAAGAGTTTCACCGGTAGCACCATTAAACCCATATATCTTAGTTCCTCCGGTCATGCCGGGGACACCAGAAGCAATACCGCCAAGGATGACAATATTCGCTTTCGTCGTCTTTTTCGCACCCTTGCCTCCACAGGAAACTAAGGATGAGATCATTAAGAGAATGGCCAATGCACGAATAAACATAAAACTCCTACAGTTTCTTATCGTCAGGCTCACTTAGTATTTTAGTACTGAGCTCGGATTTATCAGATGATAATAAATAAATTAAATTTCATTAGTGATTTCAAATACTTAAAATAGTTTCTTAGAGAAGCGAATTCGCTCTAAGAAAGAAACCGCCCATCTATCAAGGCTCTAAGTTTTATCTCTTTGAAACTCTGTAAGCAGAAATCTTAACATTTCTACAATTACTCTCAGTTTTCTTCTGGGAGCTCTAGCTTGAAGTTTGGTGGCAAAGAGAAATTTGAGTCATTTGATTCTCCAACAGAAAAGACTCTGGTCATAGGATTTTGATTATCTATTCCATCTGTAAAGTCTTGGATAAGGTTGGCACCATAAACCGATTTATCATTGGCATAAAAAAGTGCTGAGTCATCACCAATAGGTTCAAGCTCTCCTCCAAGATCATCTGAAAGATAGGCCCTTACGGCCATTTGAGTTTCATGTTCAGCTTGCGCTTCTGTTTGTCTATTCGTCGTTCCAATAATCCAAACATATTTTCCATCTGACCTTTGATAAACATTAGGAAGCTCTAGCTGACTAAAGTTTTGTCCATCACTTGGTTTGATCGGCGGTAAAATTTCAATTGATCTTGGAGAGTTAAAATCATGAATCAAACCGTGACCGATTGAAGAGACCACATTGCCATTTTCATCAAAGGACTTTGCGGCCCAAAAAATATGAACTTTCCCGTACTCATCCTCAAGTAAGAACGGATCCCTTAGGGCCTGAATTGAGTTATTCTTTTCTCCCGTTCTTTTTCCTAAGTTCTCTAGAGTATCAACATAGTAACCAGCTTTTAAAAATTTATCCCTATGGAGCTCATGGCTAAGAGCGGGGAATTTTCCATCATAGGCCCTCTTAAAATTATGGGCATCATCAGAGACGGCAAAGCTGATTGATTGCAAAAATTCTCTTTTAGGATCAAGACCAGTATAGGCCGCAATATACTTTCCACTTTTCAATTTCGTAACAGAACCACTCCAGATACTTTGGGAATCAAAGAGCCTATCTTCTTTTCTAGGAGTAAGGACCGCACCTAAATCCTTCCAGGTTTTGCCGTCATCGGAAGAAACAAAATGCCTCCAATGAACATGAAAATGACGATCCCTAGAACTATGGGCCTTACTGGCCGCTAATGAGTAGACATGAGTCTTCCCATCTTCCTTGAATCCCCAGTTATCCCAGAGGTAAAGTCCCGGATGATCTATCGTGCCTTTAAAGAGTTTTTTCTCTGGACCGGGGACATCGGGAAGTAAAATACGTTTGATTAAGTCATGACAACCATTCATTGATACCGAACTTATTGATCGACTGATACTACTAGGCTGTTTAAGAGCTGAGCAAGATACTAATAATAAAAGAGTTAAGACGGTAAAACGCATATCTTTTGTATCGGTAAAACTGGGTACCTGATTTAATGACACGGTTACTTATTTACTGATCCTAAATAACCGATGAGCACCCATGAAAGTCTTTGTTTTCATCATAGGCCTTGTCCTATGCCCATATTCATTTGCTAATCAAGAGTTGGAAGACGCCATTACTGGCTTTAATAAATTGGCGCGCACTGGGACGGCACCGCTTACGCCGTGTAATGATGGCAAGGTGCCACCGAGGCAAGTTTATTATGAAGAGGGGGATGATGCCTCTGAGCTTTATAAGAAGGTTGATCTCGGAATCGAAAATAGTTTTGAAGAAGAAGAGTATCAAGATGATAAAATTTCTGTTCTTACTAAAGAACAAGCAGATGAACTTTTTATGGCCTTCTCTGAAGTTGATTATATGAAGTTCGATTATCTTCACGCCGGCTGTGAGATCAGGGCCCATGAGTACGCCTTGATTGCTAAGGCCAATGGAATAAAAATGGGTAAGGCCATTACCATGTATGGAGATGAAATCGATAGGGGAGGGCTCTATCCAAAAGAGTGGACTGATAAAGAAAAAAAGGGAGAGGAAATCCCCGTCCCTGACGGCTTTGTCGGTTGGCGCTATCATGTTGCTCCCTATGTTCTTGTAAAAGATGGAGATAGTGTAAAACCCTATGTACTAGATATAGGTATTGCTAAAAAAACTAAAACCTTAAGCGAGTGGAATAGCTCACTTAAAAACTTAGATGAAAAAGAAACCAGAACATATGTAAAGAGCAGTGGCTACTTACACCCCTATGATAAAAATCCTAGAGAACCCGGGAAAAGTTTTATTAGCACCGAGCTTAATAAGCAAAAACTTATTAGGGAAATGGGGATCTTTGAATTTGAGTATTGGGATGAAAAAGGCCTACTAAACTATTAAATAAAAGGGCCGCCACTTATTTGACGACCCTTGATTTGAGATTATAGGTTTTTTTGAGGTACTGAAAAGGTCGTAGTCCCAGCTTCCGGAAGAGGGCTGTTAAATTTAACCACTTCATAGTGATACTTTCCAAACTTAGAACTTGAATTCACATTATAGCTAACTGAAAAGTTCTTTGCATTTGAGTCTGTCCTAGCAACTCTATTGAGAACACCGTCTTTAAAAATCATTAGGGTCATTTTCCCATATCCAAAAGGAAGGACCTGTTGTCTGCTAACATGGATATTGATCATTCCTTTCTTATCAACAGTTAGTTTTGGTGAAGTATAACGAGTTCCTTTTTTTACTCCGTTGATCTTTCTAACAACTTTTGTTTTCCCTTTATAAAGAGTCTTTTTGTAGCCATTGCTTCCTGTTTTTACTGCCGATTTGATATAGTAACCGTACTTACCGTAGTTATTCATATAGTTAAAAGAGATCTTCATAAAGCCGTCGTCTTTATAACCATCTCCCCAAGAGTTTTTGGCGATAAAGTATTTTCCTAGTTCATTGTATCCAACAAGAACTAGAGCATGACCACCATTACAACCATTATTTACAGCGCCAACAGTACAGCCATCAACACCAGGAGTGGCATCGACGATTTCTGTATCCTCAGCAACTCCGTCATTAGACCAGTCTGCCCCAGTCACATAAAGACCGGCTACAATATCGTAACCGGCTCCGATGATTGATTTAAGGTACTTAACATTATCGATGGTCTTTCTATTGTCATCATTAGAAGTATTATTATTGTCTCCGATGATTTGAAAAGAGCCAACTTTGTATCTTAAGCTAGAGCTTGAGATCGAAGGAGGTAGGTTTTGATCTGGATCTTGATGTGTATTTCTCTGACAGGCATTAAGATCCGGATAGGCCGCGGCCGTCCAACGAGTTCCGCTATACTGAGAAAGATTTTCTACAGGAACACCATTGCTCTTTAGATACTGTGCCGAGTTGGTGGTTTTTAACCCTTCACTATTACAGTTTTCCCCGGACTGGGTTTCATACATCATATAGGCATACTGTTCTGATAAATTCTTAAAGGGGGAGAAGAACCTTTCAAGTGAGGCCAGGGATGCATGGGCGACACAAGTTCCACGTCCACCTTGATTTTTTACCTCTGTATGTTTGTTTCTATGGGAAATGACTAAATTATTAAGGATAGGGAAGAACTGCCCTTGTAAGGCCTGGAGTTTTTCAGCTCTTGTAAGAGGCTTTTGCATGGTGGACTTAGGAAGTAACTTTATAAACTTTCCACGTTTCATCTGTAGGTAAGGCTTTCCTTTCTTAGTAAAATACCTCACATGACTTGGGACTCGTTGCCCTGGTTTAATTGGTATGTACTTTTTATTAATTTGGAGTGGTTTGAGATTTCGAAGGTGATCAAGGTTGAGTTCATTTGCGCCGGCCGGGCCTACTAAAAACTGACCAAAAAATAATGCTGATAAAAATAGTTCTTTCTTCATACTCTCTCTCCGTTGAGTAAGTGTTGCCCACGATCAATAGTGGTTTAATTTCTTAAGAGCAAAGGCCGTGCCAACAATTGAAGCACCGCTCATCAATAAAAAATGGTCGAAAGGGCACCTTGCATAGAATCAACAGTGTCAAGCTGACATGAACGCATCGCAACTTTGTGGTGTATTTTTGTCTTAACTATGTTTATTATCTTTAAAAATTGAGGAAACGGTATGAAGCTAGAAAAAACTTTGAACAGGTTGTACGGAAAATTAAAAAATGATCTTAGTGGCGAGATCTCAACTTCTATTCCGGCCCTTTCTCAAATCGAACCAGATACTTTTGCTATCTCCGCCGCCACAGTTGATGGTCAGATCTTTAATATTGGAGATACTGAAGATCTTCTTACTATTCAGTCGATCTCAAAGGCCTTCACTTATGGTCTGGCCCTAGAACAAAATGGAACCGAATTCCTTGAGTCTAAAGTGGGTATCGAGCCTACTGGAGAAGACTTTGACTCTGTTATTAAGCTTGATGATCTAAACCGTCCCTTTAATCCTATGGTTAATTCAGGAGCGATTGTTGTAAC
>JAIBDQ010000160.1 GCA_024686135.1 Halobacteriovorax sp.
ACTGTTTTCCCCATAACCATTGGTACTAACCAGTTACGACCAGTTTTGATTTCCTCATAAAGGTGAATCCTACTGAAAAGTTTATTTAAGGATTTTTTATAAGAGGTTTCTTCTTTTTGTCTCACAAGCTCTATACGGATTTCCTGTTTCATATCAAGAGCGTCTTCTGCAGATATACGGCTTTTTGAAAGGTCTATACCTAGAAACTTTTTTAAATCAACATGTTCAGCAGGAATCATAAGACCATTTACGGCAGGAGCATTATAGCGAGGTGAAAGCGAAAGGTTGCAATAGGTAATGACCGGATCTTGGCCATCAAAGCTATTCTTTCCAGTAAGATGTCTCAATGATTCTCTTGAATGAACATATAGAGGCTTTGTTCTACCTCCTTGTTGAATTGCATGAGATTCAAAACTCTTTAAGCAAACCTCTGCTTGAACAGAGAAACTAAAAAGCAGAACTAATAATATTTTTATCATACATTCTCCATAAGATTATTCTGAGATTCTTTACCAGGTTTAACCTTTCTTCTATTAAGTAAGTAATGCCAAAAAGCTCCTAGGACTAACATCAATGAGCCTAGATATTTTATAGGTCTACCTTGATCGACGTTTGCGCTAAAGGTGGAAGAGTACTGACCTTCGCCTAAGTCAGAGTAAGAGGCTTGGTAAAAAGTGAACCCTTGAGTTTTGAGAGGATTGTTCATAAAGACATGATGATTACTTGGACCAGATTCTTCATGAAGTCTAACAAAGGACTCATAAGAAGCAGGGTTATTAGTCCCAGGGTCTTTATCCATTTTAAATTTTGTTAAAACAAATTCAAAGGGAAGCGTAATACTCTTTTTCGTTAAAAAGACTTTAACCTGTCGCCCATCTACTAAAACATTAAGTGGCTTGGAGTCGGTGACCCAGTAGGACTCACCCTTAATTTTCACTTTTACTGCTTTGGTTGCCCCTTGCACTAGACGATTACTCATCTGTTTAGGGGTTGTGGCCACAGGAGTAAGTATAGGTTTCTTATTATTATAAAAATCTAATAAGAAGAGTTCAAACCCCATCCAAGGAAGATCTACGGGCTGATTTTTTTCTAGTTTTGTCGTGGTCCATAATCCATTTTCTTTAGTATAAAATGAAGCGTACTCACCGAGAATAAATAGGGTTGGCTTCTCCTGGAAAAGAACTTGATTAAAAAGTCTGATCGGAGAGTCTTTTATAACTTTTAATTCTGCGTTCATAGGCCAGGGACTAAAGTCGGGAAAGAAACTAAGGGGTCCTAGCTTTTCATCTTTAATGACTAAAAACCTATTTCCTTGACCGGTTCTTTGTATGTCAGACTTCCAATCTTCAGGAATAGAACACTTATTATTTCTTTTATCCCAAAAAATTAGGCCGCTAGTGCTTCCTTTTTCTAAACAAGGAACAAGAGTGTCTGGGAGGTAGTGCACATTTAAGAGTCCCATAGACAGAGTTGAGTCAAAATCAACGGCGTCAGGATGTAGGCTTAAAGTAAAGTCCTGGCTTACATTTGGATTGCTTACTAAATAACGACCAGAATTAAACTTCTCACTTTCTTTTGGAAGATCTTCCCAAGAAAACTTTTGATCGGCGTAGGGAAGATATTCTTCAACTTTTATATCTTGATATTCAAAATCGATATCTGAAGGAAAGGCCGTATAGGGAAGACTTAAGTGACCACCAGCATTTTCTTGTGGATAACTTAAGTAAAGTTGATCTTCATTTAGAATAACTGTTCTGGCAGGAGTGTTGGGCATAAGCTGAATGGAGCCATCAATTCCAGCATAAAAAGTTATAAAAGAGCCACATCCAATAAGAACTAGGCCGGAGTGGATGGTGTAAAATCCGTAGAGTCGCTTCTTTGGAGGAAGTCTTAAGAAAGCGGCATAAAAAATACTAATAAGCATGAGAAACTGAGTAAGCATGAATGGCCAGCGCTTATAAATAAGCCTATTGGCATAGTCAGCGCCGCCACTACTTTCGATAAAAGTTCCAGCTATCATCATTACAGTAAAAACTAAGATTACGATGACGGCGAACTTTAAGCCACCCATTGATTTTTCAATTTTATCTATATTGAATTTAGACATAAGCCCTCGAGATTAGAGGGAAACCTATCATGATGACTTTAAGCCGTAAACTTATACAAGAGGAAGGCGAGGCCAAAAAGAATTGGTTGATGGAGCATATAAACAACTAAACTATGCCTTCCTAAAAATTCCAAAGCTTTAAGCAAAAAGTTTGAGGTTGGTGTGAGTTTATGCCAGCCTTGATGCGTAGCAAAGATACCAAATAAAACGACACCGACCCAAGGAAAAGGTGGAATATAATCCATAGATTTATGGGCCATTAAAAACCAAGGAACGCTTTCTCCCATAATGAGATGCGGCACAACCAGTAAAAGTCCAACTCCCAATGATGTTTTTGGGTGCTTTAAAAAAGGCAAGGCAAGCAAGGAACAAAGGGCAATGCTATGAAGAGTTCCAAAGTAAACCCAAGTTTTTGGGAACATAAAATAGGTTCCGATAGAAATCCCAAGAGCGCAGATGACCAGTTTGCCTAGGCGCTTATTAAAGGATCTCCATCTTATTTCCTTTCCGTGGGCGAGAGTTAAACCGCAGCCTACGGAAAACATAAAGAGAGTTACGATGACCCTTGGAAAAGCGTACCAAAAGTTCTCTTTGAAAAAATCGATTTTTACAAATCCAAAATGGTTGAGGTCAAAAGCCCCATGAAAAATGATCATCAAAACGATGGCGAACCCTCTAATATAATCGACTAAAGGATAACGTGTTTTAGAATTTGGCAAGCTGTCGGGCATAGTTCATTGTATAGGGATGAAGAAAAAAATCCTAGTTGGAATTCTCATTTTTGTGGTTTTACTTGGGGGAGCCGCCCTTGGGACCTATGAATACCTTTTAAGGAGAAGTCTTCCAAAAATTAGTGGAACTTCAAAGCTTATCATCTTAAAGGATAAGGTAAACGTATATAGAGATAAAAATGGGATCCCTCATATTGAGGCTAATAATGAATTAGATCTATATAGGGCCTATGGCTATGTCCATGCTAGTGAGAGGCTTTTTCAATTAGATCTTTATAGAAGGGCCAGTCGGGGACAGCTTTCTGAAATCTTTGGCGTTATGGCCCTTGAGAAAGACAAACTTGTTAGAACTTTAGATTTTGAATACCCCATGCGTAATTCAGAAAGAGTGCCACTTTCAAAAGATGCCAAGGTTAGGCTTAGGGCCTACCTTGAAGGTTTAAACTCTTTTATTGATGAAGGAAGTCTTCCTATTGAATTTGTTCTTTTAGGATATGAGCCGGAAGATTTTGAGTTAGAGGACGTCTATGCTTTTATTGGATATATGGCCTATCTTTTTGGTCACGCCCCTAAGCAAGACCCGCTTTTTGAAAAGTTTAGAAGTTATTTTAGCGATGAAGTCATTGCTCTTATGTGAAATGAGCCTGCGCTAAGTAAAAAAGAGCTGATGTCCTCATTTCCCAAAAACTTGGGGCACTTATATGATGAGTCTCTTTTCTATCTTCCTCCCGTTGATGGCAGTAACGCCTGGTTAGTAAGCGCTGATAGAAGTGAATCAGGTAAAGCTATTTTGGCCAATGATCCCCATGTGGGTGTGAGCTTGCCAGGTCTTTGGTTTGAGGCACATTTAAAATCTCCTGAGTTTGAAATTTACGGGCATTTTCTCCCTTTAATTCCATTCGCTGCTATTGGGCATAATTCGAAGAAGGCCTGGGGATTAACCATAAGTTATGTCGATGACATGGACATCTATAAAGAAAGTGTTGATTGGGTTACTAAAAAAATAAAATATCAGGGAGAGTTTCAAGACTTAGAGAAAAAGATCCACATCATAAAGGTAAAAGACGGGAAAGATGTAGAATATATCTCGTATATTGGTCCTCATGGACCACTTTTAGGTAGTTCTTCCGTAAATGATTTTTCTAAACCAGAATATGCCCTCCAATGGACCTACCACCATAAAGAAAATAGGCCGCTGGAAGCATTTTATTCCATGAACTATGCCTCAAATATGGATGAGATGAGGCTTGCTATCACCTATGGAACAGCTCCTGGCTTAAATTTTATGTACGCAGATGCCGAGAATAATATTGCTTGGTGGATGTACGGAGCGATTCCCGTGAGACCAGAGGGCATGGGCGGTGAAGGAGTTTACCCTGGAGAATCAGGACGATATGATTGGTTAGGCCATAAGACTCCCGATGAAAAACCACAAATTGAAAACCCTCCTTCAGGAATAATTGTTTCTGCTAACGGAAGACCTCCTGGAGCAGACAAAACTGTAAGGGGGTATTGGCAACCTCAAGATCGCGCTAAAACAATTTATGACACTCTTTTAGGTAAATCAAAATGGAACTCAGAGGATATTTTTAAGCTTCAAGCTTCAAATTTTAACTCAATGGCCGAGATCTATCGTGACCGGATGGTTCTATTTATTAAGCAAAATGATTTAGAAACTGACCTCGAAAGGAAGTCTTTAGAACTTCTACGAAAATGGGATGGGGATAGCTCTGCTGATTCTGCTGGGGCCCTGATTTATCATATGTTCACTTATAAATTATTAAGAAACCTTTTTGATGAGCCAAGTCAGGATGATTTTAACCGATATTGTGCTGTTAATTCTAGTTGGCGCTCTTTGTATCGCTTCACGGATCTTCCAGGGCATGAGATTTGGGATATAAAAAAAACGAGCGTCAAAGAAGAGATGCCTGAAGTTGTTTTGATTACATTTAAAGAAACAGTCCAAGAGCTTAAATTAGTCTACACGCAAGATATGGCGAGTTGGAAATGGGGAAAACTTCATCAAGTAGAATTTGTTCATCCGCTAGGTAGTAAAGGGGGAGTTCTTGGAAAATTATTTAATTTGGGACCTTTTCCTGTTGATGGATCTTATAACTCCGTAAATAATTTTAGAAGAATGGGCTGTGATAAAGGTTTTTCAGTTCGAGCTGGACCTTCTACTAGAGTCGTCGTTGATTTTGAGAATACTGAAAAATCTTTAGGGGGACTTCCTCTAGGAGTCTCCGGTCATTTAAGAAGTCCTTACTTTTCAAATGAAAGAAAAGACTTCCTTGCCGGAAAGCCGAGGGAGCAAATGATGAATTGGGAAAAAATAAAAACTTACTCGGCCCTTAAACTTATTCCGTCTGCAAATAAATAGATAGGTTCGGTAACAGAGATAGTGAATTCTCCCTCAGTAAAATTGGATAAATATTGACTGCTTAGAGGTGTTATAAGTTTTGGTGAATTTACTGGATATTTTATATTTCCGGTTATCGATATTGTTCCACGCTCAAGACTCATAAGGCTAAAAACACCTTTATCAGAAGTTATTTTCCAAATTCCGGAACTCAAGGCCATAAGGTTTTTTGAAAAATAGGCCTTAGATTTCGATTTTTTTGTCTTTAAAAACTGACTGATCTCACCAAAATTTATTAATTCGTGATCTTTTCTTCCATCTAGAAAGCCAAAAAGTTTAATTTTATTCACTTCGTGAGGGACTAAATCTAAGCAGCCTTTTAGGTCAGAAAAATCTTTATCGACTTCAAATTTAAGGTCGTGATCAAAGTCTGAGCTGTCTCCATCACCTACGGTAAAAATGCTCCTAGAAGGGGATATACCTAACTTAAAGGCAGCCTCTACTCCCCCGTCTATGAGGAAAAGTGGGGCATCTGTAGGTATAGAAGAGAGTTCATTTTTACCAAGAAGGGGACCGACTAGCACAGCGCACCCATAGTCTAAAACTTCTTTTAAAAATTTTGTTTTTTTCTCTGACATGATTGTCATCATACAACTCTTGCTCTCATGTAATCAATTGGTTAGAATTTTGAAAGTTTAGATTTATGAGGGGAATGCACACATGAAAGTCTTCGCACTTTTAATGACAGTAACAGTACTTGTATTAGCCAGTAGAGCAGAGGCTCAAGATGCCGCTCGAGGGGCGACTTTATTTAAAACATGTGTGGAATGCCACGGGCAAAATGGTGAGGGAATGGCCTCTCAAGAAGCCCCACGTATCGCCGGTCAGTATGATTGGTACATCGTAAGCTCACTTCAAGCCTTTAAAAAGAAAGAAAGAAATAATCCAAAAATGTATCCTTTCATTGAGAAGCTATCTGATCAGGACTTTAAAGATCTTGCGGCTCACGTGAGTAGGCTTAAATAATATGGCCCTAACTCTAGAATTCGAACAAGTTACTAAAGAAAAAGATATTCAAGCGGTTTATGACCATAATATTGACGCTTTTAGTGACTCCCCAGATTTTAAGTGGAATCTTCAAGAAATTAAGAATGAAATTAAAGGTGGCTGGGAGCTTTATAGCGTCTCTCACGAGGGCGAAATTGTAGCTGCACTCTTTGTTAGCGAAGTGAATAACGGGCTTTATACGAAGAATACGGGGCTTAAAATGCACCATCAGGGTAGTGGATTCTCCCATGAAATTAAGGAGTTCTACGAAAATCTTGCCCGAGAGAAGAAACTTAACCGCATTGTTCATTACTGCAGAATTGATAATTTTAGAATGTATTCTCTTAATGAAAGTCACGGTTATCGGAAGGCAGAAAAACCAGTTGATGAAGATGGATTAGTGGTTGAGTGGACAAAAGTGTTGTAATAGTTGATTTTTTTCATTTACAATTGCCTAGGGCAACTAAATAATTAGAAAGCTTTAATAATTAACAAGAATAAATATAGAAAATAAATTCTTTATTTGGAGGAAAAAATGGCTAAGAAAAAAGCTACAAAGAAGAAGGCAACTAAGAAAAAAGCTACAAAGAAAAAAGTAGCAAAGAAAAAAGCAACTAAGAAAAAAGCTGCTAAGAAAAAAGTAGCAAAGAAAAAAGCTACTAAGAAAAAAGCAACTAAGAAAAAAGCTGCTAAGAAAAAAGCAACTAAGAAAAAAGCAACTAAGAAAAAAGCTGCTAAGAAAAAAGCAACTAAGAAAAAAGC
>JAIBDQ010000015.1 GCA_024686135.1 Halobacteriovorax sp.
CTAAAGTTTGGGAGTATGACCGGTTATAGCAACACTCTTGATAACAGCAGTTTTACATTTTACTTGGATCAAATGTATAGCCTGGATCGAGAGAAGTTGTTTATTTTTCTTTTTCAGTATGGCACGACGGATTATGCTAACAACCCCAGTGAAAACTCGAGTAGCATGACCTTTCGAGTGGACTTTGTACGATCTCAACTTTGGGAGAAGTTTTCTCTCTCTTTAGGGCTTATGTACACAACACTTTCCTTAGAGGATGCGGATCAATCTGCAGATAGGGGGACGGAAACAACCTTTAATCCATCTTTTGGTTTAACATGGAATATGGGGAGACATTTTTCATTGAGCTTCTCTTATGATTATTCATCTAAGTCATCGACGAACGCTGAGTTCGAATATAGCAAATCAGTCTATGGTCTAATGGGAACTTATGCCTTTTAAAAAAACAGATATCTAAGTCTTTGTTTTTTCGAGGTAATGTTGATAATTTCCGGGGTAAATTTGAATATGCTGCTTATCGACTTCATAGACTTTTTCTGAGAGTTCTTGAAGAAAATGCCTATCGTGACTAACAAAAAGAATTGTTCCTTCAAACTTCTTTAAGGCATCAAGTAAGACTTCACGGGACTTCATATCAAGGTGGTTGGTGGGTTCATCTAAAATAAGAAGATTATTCTTTTGCGACATAATCATGGCCAAAACAAGCCGTGCTTTCTCACCACCCGATAGATATTGAACTTTTTTATCGACATCGTCACCACGAAATAAAAAGGCGGCCAAAAGGTTTCGAATAAATCCATCACTTGCGTGGGGTAGTCCTTTTTGAACTTCATCAAACACAGTGTTTTTTGCTTCTAGAACATCTAGGGTATGCTGACCAAAATAGCCAAACTTGATACTAGGCCCAAGAATAACTTTTCCGCTACTCGGTTCTGTTAATCCTGTAATGACTTTAAGAAGAGTCGATTTCCCGGCACCGTTAACCCCAACGACAGCAATTTTTTCTTGCCTCTTTACCATTCCATTAAGTCCCTCAAAGACTTTATGCTCTTCACCGGTTGTTTTACTCCAACTCTTCGCTAGGTCTTTCATCACGATGACATCATCTCCGCCGCGAGGAGGAGTTGGGAACTCAAAGAAAATAGTTTCTTCTTCAGCAGGAATTTCAATACGATCTATTTTTTCAATCTTCTTTACCCTCGATTGGACTTGGGCAGCATGAGATGCTCTGGCCTTAAACTTATTAATAAACTCTTCTTCTTTAGCGAGCATGACTTGCTGGCTGGCGGCCTCGGCCTTAAGTTGGGTAAGACGTATTTCTTTTTCTTTTTCGTAGAAATCATAATTACCCGAAAAAACGGTTACTTTTTTATGAGCGATCTCTACTATCTTTTTACAAACATTATTCATAAAGTCGCGATCGTGGGTAGTCATAAAAATGGCACCCTTGAAGTTCTTTAGCCACTCCTCAAGCCAGAGAATTGTTTCAAGATCCAAATAGTTGGTGGGCTCATCCATCAAAATAATATCTGGATTAGTAACGAGAACTTTTGCCAAAGCTATTCTCATCTTCCAGCCACCGCTAAAGTCTTTTACATCTTTATGGTGATCTTCCGTATGAATACCAAGACCTGATAAAATCTCCTCGGCCCTTGACTCTAGGTCATAGCCACCAAGTTTTTCAAACTCTGTTTGGGCCTCTCCCATCTTCATCATAAGATCATTCATCTCATCATCGCTAAGAGATTCGTAATCGGCCATCTTCTCTTCATATTTTGTGATTTCTTTTTGAAGTTTTGCTACGTTGCTATCACCTTCTACCACTTCTTGAAGTGCTGTCTTACCTGCCATCTCGCCGACATTTTGAGAGAAGTAGGCAAGCCGCATATCTTTAGGAAAGCTTATTTGACCGGTGTCTGGCTTATCTTCTTTTATGATCAATCTAAAGAGAGTTGTTTTTCCTGCACCGTTTGGTCCCACCAGACCAACTTTCTCACCAGGATTGATTTGAAAGTTTGCTCCAGTATAGAGAGGCTCTCCATTTTGAAGCTTTGAAATATTTGAAAAACTAAGCATTACTTAACCTTGAAGTTGGCGAGACCTGCAAAGGCATTATTCTTGAGCTGTTTTTCTGCTGGTGCTTTTTTCTTACCCGTGTCTCTAGAGCCAGATGACTTAGGAACATATTCTCCGGTCTCTTCTTTTTTAAGAGAGAGAGAAATCCTTTTCCTATCTAAGTCAATATCTAGCACACGTGCTTTAACTTCCTGACCTACTTTTAAAACTTCTAGGGCATTATCTACGAACTTATCGGCCATCTGACTAACATGAATAAGCCCGTTCTCTTTGATACCAATATCTACAAAGGCTCCAAACTGAGTAATATTTGTTACTTTCCCTGGATACCATTGACCGGCTTTAAGGTCCTTAAGTTCCGAAATATCATTTCTAAATTCAAAGCTTACAAATTCGGTTCTTGGATCCTGAGAAGGGGCACCAAGGGCCTTGACGATATCTTTATGAGTAAATTCTCCGAGAGTCGCCTTAAGAGCAGAATCTTTATCTACTTTAGTAATAATATTTTTATCTTCCACGAGGTCTTTCATCGTGATGCTATTATCTGCACACCATTTTTCAAGAGCCTCATATCTTTCGGGGTGAATAAAGGTTCCATCGAGGGGATTCTTAGAATTATAAATCCTTAGGAAACCTGCAGCCTGCTCAAATACCTTAGCGCTAAAGCGGCTTACCTTTAATAGTTCTTCTCTACTCTTAAAACCGCCAAGTTTTTCTCTTTGCTTGACGATATTGCCCGCCAGGCTTGGTCCAATCCCTGAAATATAGCTTAAGAGAGGAGCACTTGCGGTATTTAAATCAACGCCAACAAAGTTAACACAAGATTCAACGACACCAGTAAGGGACTTCTTTAATTTGGCCTGATTTACATCATGCTGATATTGACCCACCCCAATTGATTTAGGATCAATTTTTACAAGTTCAGCCAGAGGATCTTGAAAACGTCTAGCGATGCTGATGGCACCTCTTACGGTAAGGTCCATATCAGGAAATTCTTTTCTGGCCACTTCACTGGCCGAATAAATACTGGCACCATCTTCATTCACAAGCATGGCCTTTGTTTTTCCTGTTGCAATCGCCTTAACATGCTTTTGAAGTAACTGAAGTGTTTCTCTTCCGAAGGTACCGTTTCCAATAGCTATATGTTCAACCTTAAACTTTTCAATAATGGCAGAGATGATTTTTGCTGATCCCATGACATCGTTTTTAGGTTGGTGAGGATAAATAACCGTATCGACAATGAATTTACCATTAGAGTCAATAACTGCTACCTTACAACCAGTTCGCACACCGGGGTCAATTCCAATAACTCCTTTAGGACCAAGATAAGGCTGAAGGAGAAGATTTCTAAGGTTTATTCCAAAGACATCGATAGCAGATTCGTCTGCGAGTTTTTTTAATTCACTCTTAATTTCTAAATCAAGAGAGCTATGAATTGAATTTGAATAAGCGTTGTTTATACAACCTTCTAAGACTTCAGAACAACCAAGACTATCTAAATCAAAAGTCATTTTTCTGATGGTTCCAATGGCCGATTCAACTTCATAACAAACTTCTAGTTTTAGAACCTTTTGGTCTAGACCGCGTCTCATGGCCAAAACCCTATGACCAGTTTTAGCTGAAACCAGTTCTGAGACCTTTTGTTCAAACTCAAAATAGTCTTTATATTTTAAATAATCTTTAATCTCTTCAGCTTTTTTACGAACACTAGACTTTAGTGTAGCTGATTTCCAATAATCTTTTCTTAAAACTTCTTTGATCTCACTATTATTGGCGATGTCTTCCATTATAATATGACAAGCCCCTTCAAGTGCCTTTTGTACCGTATCAACTTTCTTGTCTACATTTATATAGTCTTTTCCAACCTCAACAAGAAGAGTCTTAATATCTTTTGAAGAGGTTTTGATTAAATCTGCAAGAGGTTCTAAACCTGCTTCTCTGGCCAGCATCCCTTTGGATTTTCTTTTACTTTTATAAGGAGCATAAAGATCTTCAAGTTTATTAAGAGTGTCAGCGGCTAGGATTTGTTTTTCGAGTTCAGGAGTCATCATTTCTTGTTTTTTAATTGATTCTAAAATGAAAGCTCTACGTTTTTCTCTTTCTAAATAAGCTTCATAATTTTCATTAATCGCACCTACCTGAACTTCATCGAGTCCGCCGATGGCCTCTTTTCGATATCGAGAGATAAATGGGATCGTACAATCTTGATCGACGATAAGCTCTAATACTTTTTGAACTTGGCTATTATTAATACTGAGTTCATTTGAAACAAAATTAACTGCGTTGGCATCTACTGACATTAATATTCCTTTATTCGTCTAAAAAAGAGAGGTCGGTACCATAGGAGGGGACTTTATCTTCTGAATGGCTAGCTCCCTCCATCATTTCCTTAAGGCGTGCGACTTCTTCGTCTGTGGTTCTTAATCTTTTACTCATTGTTTGAAGTAGGGCCCAGAATAGTTTCATGGCAACCCTGGATTCCTTTTTGAGGACACTGAAAAGAGGCTTTCTATGTAAGACCATCATTTTTGTTTCACTTACTGATCTAATGGTCGCTGATCTAGGAGTCTTATCGATTAAACTTAATTCTCCAAAAAAGTGACCGGGTTTTAAGTCAGCAACTTTTTGATCACCTTTGAGTACTTCTACTTTTCCAGATAAAATAATATACATTTCCTCACCAAGAAAGTTTTCTTCAATGATCAACTGCCCTGGTCCCCATTTATGAACTTCAATGACTTCAAGAAGTTTAGTGATTTCCTGATAATCAAAATTTTTGAAAAGAGGAATCTTCTTAAGCATATCAACTTTCTTTGCCACATTGTCAGCTCTGGCCTCTACTGCTGGGTCGCCAGTCTGGATAACAATGGAGGTGATATTATCTTTACCACCTCTGGCGTTGGCCAAGGAAATACAATTATCTGGTATCTCTTTTAATGGTATGGTTTGGGCCATTTTCGTAAGTTCAGAGTCCTTCATGTATTCAGAAAGACCATCGCTACATAAAAGAAATAAATCTCCATCCATAATCTCTGTATATAAAGTATCCACTTGGACGGTTGGCTGAAGACCAACACCTCTAGTGATTAGATTTGCTTGTGGGTGTTTTTGGGCCTCTTCTCGAGACATTAGCCCTTGCTTCACGTATTCATTAACCAGGCTATGATCCTCAGTGATTTGATGGGTTTGGCCTTGGCGATAGAGATAACATCTACTATCTCCAACATGGGCGACAAAGAGTCCATCTTCAACGACTAAGGCAAGAACGCAAGTTGTTCCCATTCCTTTTTTAGAAGGGTCTTCCTCTTGAGCTTCAAAAACGTCTTTACAAGCTCTTTGCACAGCCGCTTCTAGCAATCTTTTTACTCTCTCTCTATTTGTCTTATTAGGCTCGGCCATAAAGTCGATGATATGAGAAAAGTTTTTTTGGACGACCTTTGAAACAATAGAAGCGGTCATTTCACTAGCGACTTCACCGGCGGCATGACCACCCATCCCATCACATACAATATAAAGCCCTAGATCAGGGTTCATGATAAGGAAATCTTCGTTATGGTCTCTTTTTTTTCCTACGTCCGTAAGACCTTCTGCTTTATGATCCATTTAAACCTTAGTAATTAAGCTGTGCTTCGAAGGCGTTATTTCTTTGCCATTCAATCATAGGCAAGAAAATGGTATCAATTTTTTCACCATTATAAGGTACTTTTATAAGATCGCCGGTACGAATCTCTAAACTTGAATTAACAAAAAGCACATCCGCGTAGGGATCAAAAGTTTTGTAGGTTCTGATAAAGGCATTCTCTTCCATTTCATTTTCTAGATTTAGAAGAACGCAAAAGAATGTTCCGCTGCCTCTTTTCATAGGGATTCGAGGAGCCATAAAAGCCAATTCTTTAATTTTTTCTTGAAGAAGAGGCTCACGCTCATCCCTCTCTATTGGTAAGTCTTTATTTGTAATCATATAGAAGACAAATTCAATCCCGAATCTTTCTTCGTCTTCAGGATTTACAGCTAAAAGAGCTTTGGCTTCATCTGGGTCCGTGACCATAAGTTTACTTGTGAACTTGTCAAAGATCGGTGCAAAGACAAACTCTTCAGCTAAATAAAACTCATCACCAGAGGGAGATACTGTTTTAATTGGGTTTATTTTAATGGCAGCTGCTTCAGAGCGGTTTTTTAAATCGTGTATTAGTTCTCCAAGCATGATGGTCTTAGTCGTTAAGAGCTCTGAACCTTCAAAGTTAGAAACACTTACATTTTCCCAAGAATTTTGAATACTCATTCTTCTTGTTAAGTTTCTATTTGAGAAAACTGCGAAGAAAGAATATCCCGTTGAAGCTTCTTCAAAAAGTAGTGGCATTTCTTTATCGTCAACAGCAACTTCTACAAGATCGTAAAAACTTAAACTTCGATAAGAGTTTTTATAATCTTTAAGATGGCTTCTGATTAATTCTCCTTGAAGAACTTTCCAGCGCGGCCAAGACTTATATTCCATTAGAAAATTTAGGTCCATGGGGACTCCTCTATGCCTCTAGTGATCGGGGTAAAAAACATACCATAGAGGACTCTTACAGTGAACACATGGCTTTGGAAACGATGCGAAAGATGAGACATGTTTCTGGTCACTTATGGATTTATTTAGATGTTTTACGCACCGTTAACTAACTCCTGACAATCAAATAGAAAAAAAAGCTTTTACTAGGTTCAACTGACGAAGGGGGTGTCTTTGAAATCGTTTTTATCGTTTATCGTCCTTACTGCTGCTTTACACATGCACAACTTTGCCTTTGCAGAGACATTCCTTTCGTCAGATCTTAAGTTTCATACTCAAGAACTTCTTATTTCCTCGGGTGGAACCGCAAGAGAGTTGTATGAAGCTATGCATGTGGAGGAAATGGAAGCCAGCCTAGTGGCCGGTCTTTGGTTTAAGAATGATAAATATCTTTTTTGCTGGGTCGAACCAAATGGCGAATACTTTTGTAGCCTCTATTTAGATTTTACTGGAAAAGGAAGACTTTCAAGTTTTGAAAAAGACAGAGACTACGGCAGAGGAGACCCGATAGAATATATTACTCAAAAACCCGTTACAGGTGAGGGAAAACTTTATCCAATGAAGTGGGGAATGGACATGGTAGTAGAGGGAGCGTTGGCCGAATTTCTTAAGAAGAAACTCTACCGAGCGCCTTATGATAAGAAGAAAAAAATGATCCGTGGTGAGCAGATTGCCTGCAGTAAGACTCAATGTTTGGTCAGAGTAAAATTCAGCAAGGTCGACCCAGGAGATGGAGCTATTTTACTGGACTAAAAGAGCAAGCTTTAACTAAACAAGACCCCTTGTCTTTTTTAAGCGCTGAGTTACAATAGAGCTATGAAAATAGCTTATTTGATTCCGTTTCTTATACTTGCTTCCTGTGTAGGGGAGAGAAATCCTGCTGAAGTTGATAGTAAGAAGTTTGCCATGACATCAGAGTTTTTGTTGAAAAGAGTTGCCTTTAAATTCGGTGGAACTTTTCAAGGAATAAAAGAAAAAGGCAAGGCTAAAGAGTTCCGCGTAACTGAATGTAACTTTAGTTATGAAAAAGGCCAAGACATCGAACATAAAACTGAAAAAGAATATATGTTTGAAAGGTTTAGCGTAGGATATGAAGGGATTGATAAAGAGGGGGTTACTTCTTTTGACTCTGTTTCTTATATAAATAGTAATTATCTAAAAAGTTTTGTTCCCTTTGATTTTTCAAAAAGCTTCGGGCCGGTTCCTCTAAACTCGGTTATTAGGTTTGGAAATCAAGAAAAAGATGCTTCGATTAAATTTGTAAGAGGTGCAGGGAAGTCAGCCGTCATGCAATTCAAACATACTGATGCCTTTGGAACCGAACTTTCAAAGTTTTATGACTATGGTGAGAGGCGAAACTATACCGTGAGAATCTTCTTTGACGAATATGCTAAAAATATTATTTTAGGAAAAGTTTCAGTTCTTATTGAAAGCCAGAAAATGAATAAATTTGGTGGTCACAACAAGCCCGTCCTCATTGCCGACATTAAGTGTAGCCAGTTTAAGGCCTTACCTGGAAATTAAGTAAAAATCTGTGATGCGTCATGGCCCTCAGGGATATTCTATATTAGAGTATGCCCTTGTCTTTATGAGAGGGAATCATGCTAGATTTGAAATTTATTCGCGAAAATCCTGATGCCATTAAACAGGCCGTAAAAATCAAAGGTGAAGGCCTTGATGTCGATGCACTTTTGGCCTTAGATCAGGAAGTCATTAAGTTAAAAACTGAAGCTCAAGAACTACAGACTGAGCGAAACTCTCATTCCAAGAAAATCCCTAAAGCCTCAGCTGAAGACAGGCCTAAACTTATTGAAGAAGGTAAGGCCATCGGAGCTAAGCTCGATGAAATTAAGCCAAAGTTGGCAGCTAAAGAAGAAGAGCTTAAGGGCCTAATGTATTTAGTCCCAAGTATTCCTTCACCGGATGCACCAATAGGAGCTAGTGATGAGGATAATGTTGAAGTTAAGCTTCATGGCGAAAAAACGAATTTTGATTTCAAACCACTCGACCATGTGGAAATCTTAGAAAAAAATAACTGGGCAGAATTTGAAAAAATTGCAAAAGTCTCAGGATCTAGAAGTTATTCCCTAAGAAATGATATGGTTCTCTTAGAGATGGCCCTTCATCGTTTGGCCCTAGATAAGCTAAAAGAAAAAGGATTTACTCTAGTGAGTACACCGGCATTTGCTAGGGAAGAAGCTCTATATGGAACGGGCCACTTTCCTCAGGGACGTGATCAAGTTTATCACCTAGAAGAAGATGATCTCTATTTATCAGGTACCGCTGAAGTTCAGCTAAACTCTCTTCACGGAGGGGATATGTTGAATGAAAATGATTTACCTATTCTTTACGCGGGAATGAGTCCGTGTTTTAGAAGAGAGGCTGGCTCTTACGGCCGTGATGTCCGAGGACTAATAAGAGTTCATCAGTTCATGAAAGTAGAGCAGTATATAATTTGTAAAAATGATCCAGAAGAGTCTGCCAGGTGGCATCAAACTCTTTTAGAGACAAGTGAAGAGATCGTTCAAGACCTAGAACTTCCATATCGAATTGTAGAATGTTGCACAGGAGATATGGGAACAGGAAAAGTTCGAATGTTTGATATCGAATGCTGGGTTCCTAGCGAAAATAAATATAGAGAAACGCATAGCTGTTCCGCTCTTCATGAGTGGCAGTCTAGAAGAACAAATACCAGATACCGCGATAGCGAAGGTAAGGCTCAATATGTTCATACCTTGAACAACACCGCCATTGCTACCCCACGTATTATGGTTTCATATTTAGAATGTCATCAGCGTGAAGATGCTTCTCTCTATGTTCCAGAGAAACTAAGACCTTATATGGGTGGTGTCGATTCACTCAAGGGCTAAACCATGTGGTACGCCATTGATTTTGGTACTTCAAATTCATTACTGTCCTTTGTAGAAGAAGGCAAAGAACCTAGAGTTTTAAACTTAGAGAATGGGAATCCCATTCTTCGCTCTCTTATATTTACCCCTCAGAAGAATAAATACTTTTTCGGTAACGAAGCTATTGAGAAATATCAGGAACTCGGTGGTGATGGTCGTTTTTTTAGGTCTCTAAAGAAGTTTTTGCCTGAACCAAGTTTTAAGGGAACTGAGGTTTTCGGTAAGCGAATGAAAATTGAAGATCTAATAGCCACAATGTTAAGAGAAATAAAAAAACGCGCTGATATAGAAACAGGAAACGATGTCAAAAATGTTGTTCTTGGAAGACCAGCGCTTTACTCCCTAGACCCGGCGAAAGATAAACTTGCGGAAGATCGGATGAGATTGGCCGCAGAGATCGCGGGTTTTGAAAGAATTGAGTTTTGTCCTGAACCAATTGCTGCTGGTCTTGATGTGGTTGGAAATGAATCAGAAGTGATTCTCATTTGTGACTTTGGTGGGGGGACATCGGATTTTACGTTATTAAAATCGGGAGAGTCTTTCTCTAAAGAGAATGTCTTAGGTCTTTCAGGGGTCTTTGTGGCCGGTGACGCTATTGACGGCCGTATAATGAGAAACTTTATTTCTGAACACTTTGGAAAAAATGTTAAGTACAAAGCTCCGATGGGTAATAATTTATTAAGTTTTCCTACAAAGCTCTTAAAGAAACTTTGCAATCCTGCCCATATCGTTTTTTTAAAAGAAAGAGAGAACTGGGAGTTTTTAAAAGAGTTAGAGCAATGGTCAGTTGGGGGAGCAGATCAAAAATTCTTTAATCAGCTTTTTTGTCTTGTAGAAGAACAACTTGGGTATCCGATTTACTCAAAAATTGAAAAGTCTAAAATTGAACTAGGAAGTGAAGACTGCTCGAATTATCTTTTCGATCATCCAGGTATTCAAATCAATATGCCAATCAATAGAGAAAACTTTGAAGAAGCTGTAGGGCCAGAGCTAGAAGAAATCTTTAATAGTCTTAAAAAGGTATTTGACTCCTCAGGTGTTGAGTATGAGACGGTAGATCTTGTTCGAATCACAGGTGGGACAGGGCAAATGCCATTAGTTCAAAATCGTCTTATCGAACTATTCGGAGCCGATAAAATTCAAATGAATAAGGTCTTCCAGTCTGTGGTCACTGGTCTTGGAAAATATGCTCAAAGCCTCAGTAAGTAGTTGAAATTTAAACACTTCTTGTCCTCTCATAGCTTAAGGTTCCTTCCTTATTAGCCGAAAAGCCATTAGGGAGTGCTGTGAATACTAAAAAGTTCTACATTCGTCTTACAATCTGGGGTCTAAGTCTATTAGGGCTAGCGTTTAGCAGTTTTCATATTAATGCCAATTTTGAAGAGAGAGAGACCGAATTAATAGAGTCCCTTGATATGGTTCGCTCCATTCAAAATAAAATCATTGGCCATGAACTAAATGTGAAAGATGGACTAGAAACACAGGTGGAAGTTAAAACCTTAAAAAGTTTTCAAGAGAAAATTCCTATTTTAAAGAATAAATTATTAAAAGAAAATTTTGGACAAAAGTACTTTAATGAATCTCGCGACTTAAATATCTCATATCAACAGTATTTATTTCAGATTGAAGAAGCTGAATTAAACTCAACAGTGATTGTAAGAAAAGTAAAAAGAGAACTGGAAGAGATTGAAAAGGAATTATACCAAGAGGTTAAAAAAGTCTCTATTGAAAAAATCCTTTGGGGAGCAGGAGGGGACTTCTTACTCGTCTTAATCTCTTTGCTCGGTGGGATTGCCATAGTTGTCATGTTGAAAGATGAATTTAGAGATCTATTTACATCTAATCAAAACTTAATGGCCAAGCTAGAGGCAAGTCGTAAGGGTGAAGTTAGTGGGGACTGGTCTTTAGACCTTGAGAGTTTAAATATTTATTTAGAAAAAGACACAATAGAAATACTCAATCTAAATTTGTTTGATAGTGATCTCTCTTTTAAAAACTTCTTAGATTACTTTACAGAAGACTCGGGTAAAGAATTAAGAGAACAAGTTCATTTATGCTCTAGAGAGGGAGACCGCTTTTCAGTTGAATTACAAAAAAGGGAAATGAATGATGAAAAGTCTTGGGTAAATATATCAGGGTCTGTTGTCATTAACGAAGAAGGTAAAAAAATTGTAGGGTCTATCTCAGATATTGATGAATATAGGCAAGCCGAAACTCGTTTCCAATTATTATTTAGTCATATTTCTCAACCGGCTTTTATCTCTGGTGAAAATGGACTATGGGATTGCAATAATTCAGCTCTAAGGTTTTTTAAATTACGAAATAAGGAAGACTTTCTAGATAAAAAACTTGCTGAACTGTTTCCTTTAAATCAACCAGATGGAAAAGGCTCATTAAAATATTTAAAACTCCACATGAGAAAAAGTCAGCAGGAACAGCATCATCGATTTGGATGGACCTTTAGGCATAGAAAAGGCGAGACTGTTGCAGAAGTTCAATTATTTCCAATCAATATTAATGGCAATTCACTTTTTCTTCATATTCTCAAAAAGGATAGCGGCTATGTGTCGGTTGTGAAGGATAAGCAGTTTCGAGTACTTATTTGCGATGCTAATGTTCATGGAAGAAGTATTTTACAGGCTTACTTCGAAGAGGAAGATTGGATTGTAAAAACAGCGGATAATATGGCCGATGCCTTAGCTCTTAAGGAAGACTATTTTTTCGATATGATTATAGTTGATTTTTCAATCAATAACTTAAATCTAGAGCTGTTCAGGTTGAATCAAAGCAAAACACATATCGTTGGAATTAGTTCTGGAAAAGAAGATAAACTTCATAAGCCCCATGTGGATAGTATGATTTCTAAGCCGGTGATGAAAGAAGTTATCCTTGGTTTAATTCACAGAATTTCAGAGGCAACGGAGAAGTTAGTTGTTGAGGATGTCCTAGACCTTTACTCTGGTCGTTTTGAGATATTAACAAGCTATTGCAACGAGCTCGAGATTTATCTTGAAGAATTTAATGAACAGTTTCTAAGAAACTTAGACTTTGATGAGTGGGATAGTATGAGAGAAGACCTACTGACCCTTCAAACCATTTCTAAAAAATTCTCTTGTCGAGGTTTGAACTATCTCTTTGAAAAATCATTTAAAATTCTTAATGAAAGAGAGAACACTCAAATTAGAGATAGTCATCGGATTTTGGTTGCTTCATTTAGAGATCTAATACGTAATATTCGCTCCCAACTTGGGGATCGTGCAGCCTGATTTCGTTTTAAACTTAAAAGGAAGGCTTTTTCTATATCCCTTTTTTACTTCTTTAAAAACTTCAAAGTGCAAATGTGCACCATCACACCAGCCAGAGCATCCACTACGCCCTATAGGCAAACCCCGAGCGACTCTTTGTCCCTTCTTTACTCGCAATGAATTGTAAGCAAGATGGGCATAAAGAGCTTTTGTTCCATCATCGTGCTCGATAATGACTTTATTGGCGTGTTTTAAAAATTTTTTATTGGCACCGCCGAGCTTAGAGTTTTCTTTTGTCTCTTTTACAACTCCTGTTCTTGAGGAGTAAACAAGTGTTCCAATGGGCATATCAAAATCAACCCCATACTGAAGAGGGGGCCTATGTGAGTATTTCCCATTGAACCCTTGAATAATTCGAAAGCTTTTTTTGGGAGAAAAAGGAGGGCTGTAAAAACATTTTGAAAAAGCGGGGGCAATTAAAAGAGCGATAATACTTAGAACCACTTCTTATACTCAACTTTTAAGAGCTCTTCAGGTGAAGAGACTTGTAAAAAACCTTGACCATCTTTTTGAGTCCTTCCAATCTTTATGGTGGATAACTTAGTTAAGTATTTACCTTTCTTTTTGTGAACGGCCATGGCCAAATAAGCGCAGATTAAAATTTGTTGGTCCCATTTCATACGCTTTGGTTCAAAAAATTTTTCAGCCATATAAACCTTTAAAAGCTTTTTGATCTCTTCCTGTTCAGCTTCGTTTAGATCAGAAAACCCTTTCACATCGTTATTTAGGACACGCTCCCAGGCCTCAGGCATTTCTGCTTTCGCTACCCGGCCCCGGTGAAGGTATGGAAAAATATAGACGATTGAGAGGTAACATAAGAAGGCCACAACCGAAAAAATACCTAAAAAAGTTAAGATGGAATTAAACATGGACTTATTATAGTGAAAACTGACTATTATCGCGAAGGAAGCGATGCACAGTAGCTTCTTACATTTTGACACTGCTTATAAAGACAAATATTATAGGGTACACACACAAATACACGCAGAGAGTTAAAATTTATGGATGAGACTAAAGTTCCTCGAACAGAGCGGGCTAGAGTGGCAGTAGAAAGGGCAAGAAAAATTGTTTCGAATAATAGCGAAATGGTTGATGATCTCTTGGTAGACCTTCCTGAATATCGTGATCGTCATGAGCCGCACAGTATTGCTTTAGAAGATTTTAAATTCGATCTAGAAGGTGGAGAGGAAGTTATTCATCAAAAAATAAGGACAACAAATAAGTTTGTAACTTTTTTTAGAGATATGCTGAGTCAATAGTTGGAGTAGAAATGCCAAAAGATAAAAATATAAAAAAACGCCAAAAGCGCCAAGAGAAGAAGAAGAACTCAAAAGGTCATAATTCTTTAAAGAAAGAGTTTTCTGAAGAAGAAAAGCAGGCCGGTAAACTTCATATTTATGTATTGATTGGTCTGACAATTATAGTTTCAGGTTTTATTATTTATTCCTATACTAAGTAAGCCTCAAAATGAATTATTTTCCCGGACAGCGTTGGATGAGCCAGACCGAGCCTGAGCTCGGCTTAGGTGTTATTAAATCTAACGAGGGAAAGGTCATTGTCGTTATTTTTCCAGCGAGTCAAACTGAAAGAACCTATGGGTTTAAAACCGCCCCTCTAAAAAGAGTTAAGTTTGATGTTGGTGATGAAATTATTTCTCATGACGGCAATAAGCATATGGTTCAAGAGGTGCTAGAGAATGAAAACCTTTTTCTTTATCATACAAAAACAGGTCTTATTGTTGAGACAGAACTTAGTGATCATATTTTCTTTAAACATCCTGAAGACAGACTTTTAAATGGAAGTGGGGATAGCTTAAAGCTTTTTAATCTTAGACAGAGAACAATTGAGGTTAATAGAAATTGGCTGATGTCCGATGCCAAAGGTTTTCAGGGCGGAAGGCTTTCATTAATTCCTCATCAGTATTATGTAGCTTCTAAAATATTAAAAAGACCATACCCACGAGTTTTATTAGCGGATGAAGTGGGGCTTGGGAAAACAATAGAAGCAGGTCTAATCCTACATAATCTGGTCGTCTCAGACAGGATGAACCGAGCTCTTATTATCTTACCAGACAGTCTTGTTTATCAGTGGTTTGTGGAGATGCATCGAAAGTTCAACTTGAGCTTCACTGTAGTTAATCAAGAAACGAACGTAGAGTCAGGTGTTAATCCGTTTTTAGAAAAAGAGCTTGTTATTACAAGTTGGGGTCTTTTAAGAGGATCTGAAATGGCGCGGGAGCTACTTAATCAAGCGAAATTTGACCTCCTTATTGTAGATGAGGCACACCAAATTAAATGGTCTCCAGAAAAAGAAAGCATGGAGTATAGTTATCTAAAGAAATTGAGTAGCCGAATTCCTGGCCTTCTTTTGCTAACGGCAACACCTGAAACCTTAGGAGTTGAATCCCATTATGCGAGACTGCATCTTATTGACCCAAATCGCTTTACAAGCCTTGAAGAGTATTTAGAAGAGTCTAAACATTTTCAAGTTCTCGGTGGATTAGCAAAGAAAATCCATGATGATATTGAATTAAGCAGTAGTGAAAAATCTGAGTTAAAGAAAATTGCACCTGAGATTGAAGAAAGCTGGAGCAAGGAAAGATTGCTTCGCGAACTAGTTGATACTCATGGTACTGGGCGAATTTTCTTTAGAAATACTAGAAAGAAAATGATTAACGAATTTAACTTCTTTCCTAAAAGGATTCTTCATCCCTATAAGCTTAATAACTTAAAAGAAATTGAAGGCATTGACGATGATCATGAAATAGGCCCCTCTTTTAAAGAGAAAGCAAAATGGTTAGTGGACCTGCTAGTAAATGATAAGGAACTAGAAGAAGAAAAAATTCTATTGATTTGCCGAAGCAAAAATAAAATTCAGGCCTTAGAGAAAATCTTAAAAGAAGAAGTTGCTAGCATTAAAACGTCATTATTTCATTCGGGCCTTTCGATGATGGCAAGAGATAGGCAAGCGGCTTACTTTGCAGATCCGAATGGAGCTAAAATACTACTTTGTACTGAAATCGGATCAGAAGGTCGCAATTTTGAATTTTGCAGTCACTTAGTGCTCCTAGATCATCCAAAAAAGCCTGAATTTTTAGAGCAAAGAATTGGAAGGCTCGATCGTATTGGTCAAAAAAGAGATGTCAATATTCATGTCCCCTATATTGAGGATACTTGGGAAGAAATTCTTTTTGACTGGTATCACGAGGGGATCGGTGCTTATGAAGGAGCCCCTATTGGCGCTCATCAAATCTTTGAAGAATTTAAAACTGACCTCTTTCTTTCCTTTAGAAAGGAAAAAAAATCAAACGAAGTGATTAAGTCGACCCAGGATAGATATAAGTCCGTTAAAAAGAGCATTGAAGAAGGTCGAGATGTTCTTGTGGAGTTTAACTCTTTTGAGCATGAAGAAGCCCATCGAATAGTTAAAAAGATTGAAAGGGCCGACCAGGAAGATGAACTTTCCTCATTTATGTTTAGAGTCTTTGATAATTTTGGGGTTGATATAGATGATGTCGATGCCCACTCCTATTTTATCAAACCAAACTCCAATATGTTTATTCCCCACTTTCCCGGATTAACAAATCAAGGTCTTACAATAACTTTTTCAAGAACGAAGGCCCTCGAGCGGGAAGAGTTTACTTTTCTAACTTGGGATCACCCAATGGTTCGGGGAATTATTGATTTAATTTTGAGTGAAGACTTTGGAAATGTCTCTTTAGCGGTTAGAGAAAAAGGGGGAGGGGCCGGAAAGACCTTCCTCGAGTGCTTTTATTCAGTAGAGTTCAGCGGTCCCAAGGAATACGAAGTCGGGAGATACTTCCCTCATCAAAGTGTTAGGGTCTTAATTGATAGAGAAGATAAGGACTTTACTGAGAAATGGGATAAGGAAACAATTGATTCAAAAATTGTAGAAGCCTCAAAGGATATTTGGGAAGGGGTAAGCCGCATTCCTAAAAAATTTATAAAGGAGAGAATTAGGACTGCAAAAAGTATTGCAGAAACTAAATCTAAAACCTTATGTATTGGTCTAAAAGAACAAATGGAAAAAGAATTAAATTCAGAAATTGAAAGAATGAATGAGTTAATTAGAAAAAATCCTCAAATTGGTAATACAGAGCTTATTTTTCTGGAAAATAAAAAAAGAGAATTATTGAGCATATTAAATAAGGCAAATATTAATCTAGATTCTTTTAGATTAATTCTTTAAAAATCTATCGAGATCGCCTTTATTAAAACACCCCATAATTTTAGAACCGTGTTTTTTCTCTAATGCATTTTGATTAGTTCCTAACATTAAATCTTGAAGAGCTTTTTTACATTTATCTTGATTGTAAGTTAGTTCAAAATTACCGCAATTATCTTTAAACTCTTTTGAAGGCTTAGGAAGACCTCTAAAAAACTTCATTGATAAGTCTTCGCAGAGTTCCGCAGTATAGACCTTCTTTTCCATACATGAAGAATAGGTGAGTAAAAAGATCAGATGGAGAGATATAACTATATTTTTCATATAATTATTATAGCACCAGATAGGACTAGTCAGCCATCTTTACCTTTTCTTACAGGGCCTAGTAGTAATGGGCAAAGTGAATCTATAAGTCATAGACTTGATTAAGATTTAATTTAGCTCTACGGAGGGAGTTTGTTATGAAAGTATTTCTAGTTTTCCTATTGTTTATGGCTTCGGCTCAGGCCTCAATTTTAAAAGCTCCACCTTCTTTTGAGCTCAAAAATAAAACGGTTGTATTTGTCGATATAAAAACTATTTCATCAAAAATAAAATACGATTTAGGTAGCTCTAATGCTTCCGTTGAAACAAGTATCAAATTTGAGCAATTCTCTGAAGGGAACCCTGTCTTTGATTTAACGGCCGAGGAGACATCAGTAATTTTAAATGGCGAATCTCTGGCATTAGAAAGCACCTCTCTTCCAAATAACACGTCGACGGTAAAAGTACTTAATAAGAACTTAAAACCTGGTGTTTATCAGTTATCTGTTACAAATAAATTAACTAAAAATGTACGATTTTTAAGTGATGGCGTTAAAAGTGCTTTTTGGATGAGCGATCTATCAGATAGAAGATATCTTGAACAATACCTTCCGGTAAATTTAGAATACGACCAATATAAAATGAACTTTGAAGTTGAGATTCTTGGTACTTCTAAAGAGCACCAAATTAGAACAAATGGAGAAGTTACAGAAATAGCAAAAAATAAGTTTTCAGTTTCCTTCCCCGAGTACTTTACTGCTAGCTCAATCTTTTTTCATTTAATGCCAGTAGGCTCTTTTAATGAAGAGTCTTTTATTTATAAGTCCATAGATGGAAGAGAGATTCCTGTTACAATCTATAGTGCTGGATCTTTATCTAGATATTTAAGTAGAACTAAACAAGTTTTACCGGAGCTAGAAGCTGATTACGGACCTTTTCCTCATAATTCAGTAACAATTTACGGAGCTGGTAGCGGTGGAATGGAATATTGTGGAGCAACTATCACCAGTCTTTCTGCTTTAGGGCACGAGCTAATCCATAGTTATTTTGCTAGAGGGATTATGCCAGCAAGAGGAAATGCAGGTTGGGTTGATGAGGCTATTGCTAGCTGGCGAGACTCAGGTTACAGGCAATACTCAACACGAAATTTATCGACTTCGAGAATGGCGGGTCATTCTATTTATAGAAGAACGACAGACCGAAATGCTTATAGCAAAGGCGCAAGGTTTATGGGATTTCTTGATAGTAAGTTTTCTGACGCTGGTGGACTTAGACCATTTTTGAAAAAATTTAAAGAGGATCGTTTATTTAAACCTTTTCTCACAAGAGAGTTTCAATCTGACCTAGAGAAGCATTTTGGAGAGGACCTTACTCAGGAATTCGATAAATATATTTATGGGGCTGGAAAAGCACTACATAGAGAAGAGCATGGACATAATCCATTTCACCCCAAATTGTCTGAAAAACAACTTTTTGAGCTTTTATAAATAACTCAGGTTCCGCGACGTCAAAATTGCGGAACCTTATTTGTATCTACTCTTCATTTACAGTAAAATTCCTATATGTTTAAAAGACTTATTATCCCTATTTTATTTAGTCTTCTATTACTAGAGGCCCATGCTAAAAACCCAACAGTTCTAATGAAAACGAACTTGGGGAATTTAGAAATTGAACTTTTTGAAAAGAAAGCTCCCGTAACAGTTAAAAACTTTCTAAGCTATGTTAATGATGGAACCTATAATGGAACTATTTTTCATAGAGTTATTAAGGATTTTATTATTCAAGGGGGAAATTACGATGAACTACTTGCCCCAAGAAAAAGTAAGGCTCCCATTATTAATGAGGCTAACAATGGACTTAAAAATCTAAAAGGAACATTGTCCATGGCCAGGAGAGTGGGAAAAGACACGGCCACAAATCAGTTTTTTATCAACGCACGCAATAATTCAGTTCTTGATTATGTTGATAAATCTGACCAGGGTTCTGGTTATGCTGTTTTCGGTAAAGTCATAAAGGGAATCGATATTATTGAGAAGATAAATAATAGACCGACCCAAAGAAGAGGCGTATTCCCGAAGCTTCCACTCAAGAATATCGTCATAGATTCAATCACGGTAAAATAAAACTTCACTCTTTTACGCAGAGCCCCCCGAAAAGCAGCCTAGCACCTGTTAAAATAAACTATGGAAGAAAGTGAAAGAAAAGAGATTGAATCAATCCTTAAGTCTTCCATTAAAACGACTGAGGAAGATTTGAACGGTCTAAAAAACCTTACGAAGCCAATTGCACCAGATAATGCGATTGGAAGACTTAGTCGGATGGAGGCCATAAATGAAAAAAGTGTTAACGAAAGGGCAGTGGTAAACGCTGAGAATAAACTTCAAATGTTAAAGGAAGCTCTCCGTCGATTGGATAAAGACGAATATGGAGAATGTCTTAACTGTGAAGAACCAATACCAAAAGCAAGGTTAAAAGTAATGCCAGAATCAACCGTATGCTTAAAATGTGCTCAAGCACGGGAATAACTTGGAGAAAGAAATGAATAAAATAATTTTTATCATATCAGTACTTTTTCTTAACTTTGGATTTTCCAAGGCCATGGCCAATAGTAGCAATACAATCTTACTCGAAGATAAGATGGATTTGTTCGAAAAAATTGTGAATCTGCAAGTAAGACTTGAGGTTGTACAAGGGTCAGGATTCTGGAATGAGGATAGAGCGATGAATAGTATGGCCCTAGTGGATACTTTATGGAAGAAAGGATGGGATTCAGATAAAGAAGAAGATCGTAGATTAGTCGTAGAGTCTTTAAAGAAAATAGATTTTAAAAAATTTGAAATTGCAGATCAAGTTAGGCTTTTTCTTCTTGATCAAAAACTTGGTGGAAACTTAGTAAATAATTCTCAATTCATGAGTAATATTTTTGAGACTTCCAAAATTGGTAAGCTTCAAAGAAGAGAAATCTATACAATTTTAAACTATAAAGACGAACTACTAGATTCGGGCTTTGGTGAGATTCTTGAGCAAGTAAGCTTATACAATTCAGAAGACCTAGACCTATATAATCAGGCTAAAGACAGTTTATTCGAGGTCCCAAGTCGTTCTTTAGTTCAAGACCTTGTTTTTTATGACAAAGACCCAGGAGACTATGGAAGGGGACAATACCGATTTGGACCAAAGCTATTTATGTTTTGTCGTAAAAATAGAAATTACCCTTGTATGATGTTCATGAAAGACTCTAGAAATCAAATAGTTCGAAATGATAATGGAAGTATTTGGACACATAAGGCCTTAGGATTAGCCAGAAGAAATAAACCCTATAATGTTAAGAACGGTTTTACCCCGGCGGGAGTTTATACTATCGACTCAGTTATGCCAGAGGCAAATAGGCAAAGAGTCTTTGGAAAATATCGCAGGTTAATCATCAATTTTATACCAAGAACAAAAAATGAAGAGAGAACAAAGGAACTTATTCCGGAGTCATCTTTTCATAGCAATTGGTGGAAACAGGCCGTGGTTGCTAGAGACATAGGCCGAAACTTACTTCGAATTCATGGTACTGGTCTTAGGAATAATAACCCCTCCTCTTCTTACTATCCATTTGTTAAAACCTCTGGGTGTATTGCAATGAGAGAAAATCGATATGATGGGAAGAAGTATAAAGATCAGAGAGTTCTTTTAGACCAGCTTATGGTTTATTCTGGATTTACTCCAAGAAATAGAAACGAAACAAAAATTAGATCACTTCTATATGTGATTGAAGTTGATAATAAAAACCAATCGGTAGAGAGAGAAGATATCGAAGAAATCTTAGATATTTAATGAAGTTAGAGCTTCATCAAAATCTCGAAAATCTATGGATCGTACAATGTGATTCAAATGTCCAATCTCCAGTTGAGGTCGGAGATTTTCTTGAATCAAATAAAGAAATCATTAATGATGGCGTAAAAAAGGGGATGTCTTTTTATTTTAAAGGTTTTCCCGTATCTAATGCGAAAGAGTATGAATCAGCATTAAAAAAGCTAAACCCCAACTTCTTACCCTATACAGGGGCAAAGGTTAGAAAAGAGTCAGAGCTCAGTTCCGTTTTATACAGGCCCACGAGTACGCCAGGCTTTAGAAAAAATTTTCTTCATAATGAAATGGCCTACCAACCTGAAATTCCACCAATTATTACGGTCTTTTGCGAACAACCAGGAAGGGGTGGAGAAACCTTACTAGGGGATCAAAGAGCGGTCTGGAAATCTATAAGAGCGGACTATAGAGAAAAAATTGTGACAAAGAAGTTAAAATTTGTTCGAACTTTGGTTAATAAGTCTCGAACTCATGATTTTATGTCTAATAATTTTGATTTTATGGCAACCTTTCCTAGCTGGCAAAATAACTTCAATTCATCAGATAAAGATGAGGTTCGGAATCAATTAGTTACTAGTGGGTTTGAGGTTGATTGGACTGACAAAGATGACTTGATCTTTTCTTGTGTCATAGACCCCTTTAAGGAACATCCTGAAACTGGAGAGAGAATGTGGGTTAATAATTCACATTTGTTTCAATTGCACCCTAAAGTATATGGTAGGCTTTTATACACAATGTTCAAAATGTACTTGAGTACTTCATCGAGACCTATGACCACTTGCTTATATGGAGATGGTGAAAAAATAGAACCAGAAGTCATTACAAATATCCTAGAAGCTACAAATAATAATGAAGTACCTGTTGCTTTAAAAAAAGGTGAGTTTATTTATGCAAATAACTGGACCTGTGGACATGGAAGAAAAACCTTCTCTGGAGAGAGAAGGCTTTATTTTGGGCTACTTACTTATCGATAGCTGACTTAACAGCATCCACATATGGATTATAATTGTCAGACTCACTGAGCTCATGGTTATTTTTATTTACATAGATATCATTATCTTCCATGTATTTCTTGGTTTCAATCAGACATAGATGAACCTTCTCCATACTGTCACAGCCTTTTTTTATAAGACCGTTGTAATCGACTTTAAAAATATGAGATTCAAATTCAATTTTAGATTTACGAGCAAGCTCTTTGCAATAGATTAGTTTATCGTCTTCATCATCGAGATTCTCTTCTATTTCCTCAATGGCATCACCAAGTTCCAATACCGCTGAAACTGAAGAGTTCTTACTTGAAACTTCACCAGAGTCTTTTAGACTAGCTAAATCACTAGAGCATTCGCCTTCTAGTTTTGAGACCTTTTTCTCAAAGGCCTTAATTGCCTGCTTATTGTCGTAATTTAATGAATGTCCAACCTTCGTAAAGATAGTATCTATTCCGTAGACAATAACTCCACCAGCTATAGCAGCAAGACCAATAACTGGCCAAAATGCATGGGCCTTATCAATAAAAAGGTCAACTGGATTAAAGGAGTTCTTTTGTTTCATAACCAGAATTGAATTGATCTTTCTCAGTAGATTTGAATATGTCGTCTTCTTATCAACTTTGATTTTTACACCATTTATATAAACTAGACCTAATAAGATATCCTTTACTTCAACGGTGACGACTTGCTTTTGAATCTCGAATTTAAATCCGTTCTCGATTGCACTAACTTCAGGAAGATTTTGCATCTTTGCATGACCTAGTACTTTGTCTGCATTATCGATCTCTCCCAAAAAGAACTTTCCCTTATGGATGTTTTTATTTTTTAAACCTTTATTAATCTCTTTAATAATCTCATCTTGTTCAGACTGATAAATAAACTGAACAACTTCGTTCACTGTAACTCCTCTTTGTTTTTGTTTTTTCGACTGGGAAAAGACAGAGGATGAAAAGAAGAGGGTGATAATCAATAAGTGCTTCATAAGCTTCTCTCTCGTTTGTTCTCAATAAACTTTTCGGTACTTCTATAAGGAATGTTTAGGATAACAGAGGGATTTTCTCCCTTAATCTATCAGTAATATTGGGGGTTTAGACTTTCCTGAATCAGACCAATCTGCTCTCTAAGGTCTGCCGTTTGAATTTCCCAGTAGGAATCATCACCGAATTGAGGGAAAGCTGCCTTGAAGCTAGGATCTTCCCATCTCTTTGTAATCCAAGCAGAGAAGTGGATAAAGCGCAAAGTCCTAAGGGGTTCAATAAGCTTCAAGCTTGTTTGATCAAAATTTAAAATTTCTTCATAGGCCGAAAGTAAGAGGTTTCTTTTCTGTATGGCCTCATGGTCTCTACCTGGAATTAAAAGCCAAATGTCTTGAACGGGAAACCCCTGAACCATATCATCAAAATCAACGAAAAAAGGAAGGGCCTGTTCTGGATCTGAAACATCCCAAAGAACATTTCCCCAGTGACAATCACCGTGGATTCTTTGAAGAGTTCTTCCTTCGAAAAGAGGTTCGATTAATTGGACAATCTGTTTGACCAGTGAAGGATAGGTTTCTTTTAAATGAGAGGGCAGGACATTGGCCTCTTCGATCATTCCAAGGTTTCCTAGTCCATAAGTACTGGGAATAAGCTTTACTCTATTTGGAGCTTGTCTTTTCCTTCCCACAAGATGAAGTCTTGCTAGAGTTCTCCCAAGGATTTCAATTTCATCGTCATTTAATTCGTCTTTGTGCCTTCCTCCTTTTTTAGGAAAGAGACAATAAAGTAGACCCGTTTCTTCGTGCAGGAATACGGACTCATCTCCTATAAAGAGTGGTGCTATTGCTGGAACTTCTGACTCAATAAGATCACGTAAAAAGTTATGTTCCTCTTGAATTTGCTCTTTTGTCCAACGGCCCGGTCTATAGAACTTTGAGACGACAAAGTTTTCAGAAGGAGATTTTGCATTGGGATTTTCTATTTCTATTTCATGAACTCTATTTTCCATAGAGTTTAAAGGGAGTGCTCTTCCAGTTGGCTTTAGATCAAACCTTTCCACCGCGTCCATAATGGCTTCAGGCGTTAGCTTATAAAAATATTCTGTTTCTTTGTTTCCCCAGTGCATAGTTTATAATGCCAGTAGTTCTTCAATATAAAAACTACTGGCCTTAAAAATTATGGTACTGGAATAAAGCTTGTGAAAGCTCTTGTAGAGGCGGTATGCTTTAGGGTTCTTACGATTTCATAAATATTCTTCTCATCGGCTTCAGGTAAGAAACCGGCAAAGGTCGTGTCAGGCCATGCTTTTGGCTTTCCAAAAAAGTAGTCCCAAGCAAAAATCTTCTTCCCTGAAACCTTATGCTTCACATCTTTACCTTTGCTATCGGTAATATAACCACCTTTTTTCTTACCACCAATGAAGCCATCTTCGTTTGGTAGAAAGGCCTTTAAGTCTTCTTGAACAGTGAAGAGTGACCTGACGTTGATCTTTACTAACTGCCCCGTAACATCACTTGTTATAGTAATAGGCTTGCCAGCTTTCGCAGCTTCATAAATTCTTCTCTTTTCTGCAAGACGACGTTTAGTTTTATCTTCTCTAAGAGCAAGCCATTTAGGGTTTACGATATATTTATTTCCTAAGCTATGGTCTGAAAGAATAATTGTTTGTAAGTAAGCTAGTTCTTCGTATCTCACCGCGTTGGCAAAGTGGCCCAGAGAGGCATCGAGATGAGATTGGGCCGTGGCCTTTTTCATTCTTGGCTTACCAATCTTTCTAAAAGTTCTTTTTCTTAAGATTTCGATTGAGTCTTTAGGAGTTATTGCGTTTGGTAGCATACCAAGCTTTGCTCTAACACCATTGTTGATAGCTGATTTCTTAACAACTTTTGTGATATAATCAAGTGTATCATCAAAGTCGTAAACGATTGAATAGTTAGCTACACCAAGTGCACCCTCAAAGAATGAAATCCCATAATATAGGTGGGGTTTAATCACTGTTTTATATCTTTTATTTTCACTTAGGAATTTAACGCCTTTTTCTTCATCCACACCAGTTATAAGGTGTTGGTCGAATTCGAAACTCCAATCGTTATCAACTTTTGCGACAATGTCATAACCCTTTTTAAGTGTCTTATGGAGTGCAGGGATGATTTGAGCGCTTACAAAGTTTTGAACCGAGCCAATAGATTCAAAAAGTGTTTTATCAAATGTTGGTGTTACCACATATTCTAAAGCAGCATTTAAATGAGGACCAACCATATAGTCTTGGTAATGAATATCTCTAATCGCGCTAAGTGCTGCTAAGTGGATAATTCCAGTCTTTTCAACAACTCCTCTCATTCTCCAAACAATTCCTTCAAATAGGGGAACCATCTCAAGAACTGCCGCATAAAGTTGTACGACCTGCTTTTCTTGATGTTCCGGTTTTTTAGCTAACTCAACGATCTCAGCCACACGAGTATTTATCTGATCTTTACTTGTAATAGACGTGATCTTTTTATTAACCGCCTCTATTAATTCCGCTTCACTAGAATCAAGCGAAGCTAAGCTTCTAGATTCTTTTTTACTCCATGAAGAAGTTGCTTTTCTTTGATCTGCTTTCTTCGTACATGAAGAAATGATAAGACCGAACACAGTTAGAAAGATAAAAATCTTTTTCATTTAATATGGCTCCGTTGAATTTAAAGTCTCACTCCTGAAGAATCTTCAAGACACCATCATTATATGGGATTCTAATTGTTTTTGGTATAAGGCTTTTTTGCCACGACGAGGTTTGGTTGATGGCGATCGTCGGTTTTTAGTTTGATTAGAAAGCGATAAGATAAAGGAAATGAATAACTTAGGTAAAAACATACTTAGATGCACGGTTATAGGGACAGGGATCGCTATTGTTTTGTTTTCATTTTATCTCGCCGGTCAAACTGTTCCTTTTAAAATCACATCATTGTTACGCGAAGGTCACCCCGTAAGACTTGATTACGAAGAGTACGAGAGAAACTACGACGATGAGAAATTTGTTTGGCTTATTTTAGAAAAAGAAGATCCCTTTACTGAAACTGAGATGAGTAAGTTTGGCCGAATGGTCAGAACTTTTTACAGTAAAATGGGAGGAGTAGAGTCTGTCGAAGGAATTGAGAATGCTGAGTATATTAGTTTTAGTGATGACTATTTTAGGCTTAAACCCTTTATGGTTGAGAAAAAACTAAGCCCAGGGGGATTAAGTGCACTTCAAGATCAATTTTGGAAAAAAAGTTTAATTAATGAAAAAGGCACGGCGCTACTTTTTGGGATAAATTTAACTTCAGAGGTAAAAGGAAAAAGGGAAAAAGAGGTCTTAGAAAATATCGTTGAAAGTAAAAAGGAATGGGAACAAAATTTCCCTTTTCTTAAGGCCCATTTTATCGGGACCAAAGTTGGTAAGTATTATTTTTTAAAAGAAATGATAAAGAACCAGATGACTGTTACACCTCTCTTGTTTTTATTTTTAGGATTTCTGATTTGGTTTTTATTTAGATCAATAAAGGTAGTCTTTTGGTTTTTCTTTATCATGTTTATAAGCTATTCATCAGTACTTCTCCTAATTATCTTTCTTGAAAAAGGACTCAATCCCTATAGTGGATTTGCTCTTTTCTTCGTTCTTATTGTGGCGACTTCAGATTTGGTTCATTTTTTTAGTGTCTTTTTAAAAAATAAAAAAGACAACTTAAATGCTAGGATCGAACACACTATTTCTAAAGTCTATTGGCCTTGTCTTTTGACTACTTTGACAACTTCTATTGGCTTTTTATCTCTCTTATTTAATGAAATGGCACCGGTATTCTACTTTGGAATTTACTGCGCCTTTGGCTCCTTTATTTGTTTTATTCTCACTTTTTATTTACTGCCTTTTATAATTAAGCTTTTTAATATTAGTTTCATTCTCGAAAAAGAGATTCCTAAATTTAACCTCGAAAGAACGATTAGGTATGTTCAATTAAAGCCAAAGACTATACTACTATCGACGAGTCTCCTGGTAATCGTTCTGGCTTTTTTTACTGCGAAATTAGAAATTGATGATGACTTTTATAATAAATTTAAATCAGATCATGAACTAAGCCAGTCTATTAAATCTTTTTCTGATAACTTTAAGTTTATAGGGTCAGTGGATGTGATGGTATCTAAGAAGGAAGGCGATATCCTTGATGAATCAAGGAATGGGCTACTTTCTAAGCTTGAAAAAGACTTATCCCAAATGAACGGGGTTAATCATATTAGGTCTTTTCAACAAATCATGGACTATATTGAAAGAAAAGTGATTGATGGCTCTGTTAAAAATGAGAGTGAAAAAGAAATTCATGAAAAGAAGGAGAGTATTTTTCATTTATTAAATGACTATAAGGTCTTTGACTTAACCTATGTTGAAAAACTAAATGAAGTTAAGTTTACCCTTTTTATGGAAACCTCAAGTTCAAGCGAGCTTGAGAAAGTTCTTAAAGCAATAAATATCTTAGATCAAAGTGATACCTATAAGGGATTGAAAATTAAAACGATGGGGTTTTCTTCCATTAGAACTTTCCTTATGAACAATATCATAGATAATTTTTTGAAGAGCTTTGCTTTCTCTTTAGCGTTAATCTTTATCGTTTTTCTCTTAATATTTGGAAAACTTTCCTGGGCCTTATTGGCCATGATCCCAAATATACTTCCTCTCTTGTTTATTTCAGGATGCATGGGAATCTTAGGACTCAAAGTTGAGAGCAATCTTGTCCTCTTAATTTGTATTAGTTTGGGCATAGCCGTTGATGATACTATTCACTTTTTGTGGGCAATGAAACGATCTCTTCTAGAGAAAAAGAATCTGAAAAATTCAGTTTTAAAGGCCTTTGAAGATACGAGTGATGCCTTGCTTGGAACCACTTTAGTTTTCGTCCTGTCATTCCCCACATTCTTTTTGGCAGACCTTAAGCTTTTTAGGCAGATGGGGGTCTTTATTATGATTGCACTTCTTATTGCTCTACTCGCCGACTTCATTATTTTACCAGCCTTATTTAGCCTACTTAAAGATGATACCAGAGAAAAAAAGTCGGGTTAGTCGAGTAAATTGGTAGATTTTATCAGGTTTCACTCAAGTATTTATGTGCTAAAATTTCGTTAGTCTGGAACTGCCCCTACGGGGTATTTTCAATGCATATACCATGGAAGGGTCTGAATATGTCGTCTTTAGAGGAAACTAAAGTTTTCAATCAAAATGATGCAGTCATTGAAGGCTGGTATTGGGCACTTAAATCATCAAAACTAAATTCAAAAAAGCCAGTTCATTTAAACTTTCTTGGGCGTGAACTCGCTCTCTATAGAGGTGAAGATGGCATTGCTAGAGCGGTGGATGCTTATTGTCCCCATATGGGAGCGCATCTGGCTGAAGGGAATGTTGATGGCAAAGGAGTTAGATGCTTTTTTCACGGATGGAAATTTGATGAAAAAGGCGATCTCGTAGATATTCCTTGCCGAAAATCACCTGGGGTTGAATCAAAAATTAAGACTTGGCCTTGCCAGGAAAAATACGGAATGATCTGGATTTACACAGGTGAAGTTCCAAGACAACCTGTCCCTTTTATTTATGAACTTAAAAATAGTGAAGTGGATGCAAGTTTTGGAAATGAGTTTGTGAAAGAATGTCATCCAAATGTTGTTATGATTAACGCCATAGATGCTCATCACTTTACTTCGGTTCACAACCTTCCCGTTGAGGTTAAGTTTGAAACGATTGTTCACAATGACTACTGTATCGCCTTTGAAAATAGAACAACAATTCCCCATACTCGTTGGTACTTAAAACTTTTCGATAAGTTTTATGAAAAATATTTAACTTACAAAATGTGTTACTGGAACGGTTCTACTGGTTCTGTGACCGTAGGTCCTGACTTCTTACACTGCCATATCATTTTTGCCCTTAGGCCACTTGCAAATGGACATACTGAAGGACAGACGATTCTAGTAACTCCAAAAAGAAAGGGTGTTTTTGGAGCAATAGTTAATCCCATTATCCTATGGGCCACAAAGCAAGTGGGGAACTATTTTGCAAAAGGTGATACTGAAGTCTTTAAGACAATCAATTTCAAACTGAAAACGCCAATAAAAGAAGATGATTCAATTATTAAATTTCTCAAGCACACAGAGAAGCAAAAGACTTGCGACTGGGGATTTGGGAAAAGTAAAAATAATATACCCGAGTCACAGGAAAAGGATTTCCAAAATGAAAAAAAGATTCAAGCTCGTTTCACAAACCACCCCAGTTTGTGAACTAACTAAATCAGAAACTAAATCAATGTATTTAGTTTTTTCTAAATATTATCTGAATACTAGTTATGAACAATTTATGACTGATCTAGAAGAAAAAGATGTGGTCTTTTTACTTTTAGATGCGAAGTCTAAAGAAATTGTGGGTTTTTCAACATTAGTGAATCTTTACGTCGATGTTGAGGGGCAAGAGCAAAGAGGATGTTTTAGTGGAGATACTATTCTTGAAAAAGAATATTGGGGACAAGGAACTCTTGGAATTGCTTTTTTAAAATACCTATTTGTTCAAAAAATTAAGAATCCATTTAAACCACTTTATTGGTTCCTTATATCAAAAGGGTATAAAACTTATTTATTAATGGCGAATAACTTTAGAACTCATTATCCACGATATGAAGTGAATACTCCTGGAAAACAGAGTTCAATCATTAAGGCTTTTTCTGAATCTCTATATGGAGAATATTTTAATCAAGAAACTGGGGTTATTAGCTTTTCAAAAGTGAGTAGCAAAGACTGTTTAAAATCAGAAATAACTCCAATAACAAAAGAGCTCCTTTTAAAGAATAAAAGGATTAAGTTTTTTGCCGATAGAAACCCTGGTTGGGAAGAAGGAAATGAGCTCGCCTGTGTCGCTGAAATGACTTTAGGAATGCCATTTTTTTACCAAGCTAAAATAATTAAGAAACAATGGAAACGCTGGAAAATCAACTTAGGACTTTCTCCAGCACCTCAAAAGGAAAAAGCTGTATGAAGACAATTCTAATCACTGGTTCCTCTTCTGGGTTTGGTCTTGAAATGGTCCACGATTTCACTGAGCTTGGTTACCATGTCATCGCAAGTTTACGTAGCGCTGAAGAAAGAAAAGCGATTTTCGATTCGGTAAATGATAAATCAAAATTAACCATTTTAAATTTAGACGTAAGTTCTAAAGATGATATTCGTCATGCAGCTGAACATATTAATCAGGCACACAATGGGGAGCTTGATGTTTTGATTAATAATGCTGGTTATGGTCTTTATGGGGCTCTTGAAGATGTAAGCGAAGAGCAGATTAGACATCAAATGGAAGTTAACTTCTTCGGTGCAGCTCTTTTAACTCAGGCACTTCTTCCGGCACTCCGTAAAACCAAAGGTAAGGTCATTAATATTTCTTCAGTCATGGGAAGATTTTCTTTACCACTTGGCTCTGTGTACTCGGCCTCTAAATTTGCTCTTGAAGGGCTTAGTGAAGGACTTTATTACGAGCTAAAGCCCTTTGGTGTTCAAGTTTGCGCAGTTCAACCAGGGGCTCATAGAACCGGTTTTGTTAAGGCCATGATTTGGGGAGATAAAAGCCAAGAGGAAAGTTCTCCGTATATTAATCAAACAAAAGGTCTTTTAAGAAATGTAGAGGAAATGACCAATAAGCCTAAAGCTACAGGCAGTAATAATGTTAGTAAAATTGTCGTTGGGCTTGTTAGAAAAAAGAAAATGCCACGTAGGGTTTTAGCAGGTAAGGATGCAGTCGCAACTGGAATTGCTCAGAAGTTTCTACCTGAGGCTCTCTATCATGAAATTTTACATAGAAGTTATGAGAAGGTTTTCGGGAGTGAGGTATGAACTCTGAAAACTTAATTATAGACGTAGATGTAAAGGACGAAGGTCCTTCGGAAATTACTAATCTTTTATATCGAAAAATTGGTCAGCCTCCCAAACCTGATATTACTGAGTTAAGTGGTTTATGGGGAGCAGACTCCTACGACCTAGAAAACGTCGATATATTCAAAGAATCTAGTCTTTCAGAGAAGTTACTCGTACTTGAAGACTGCGCCAGAGGAAGGTTAGAGGAAGCTTATCATATTGAGAAGTCGGGGATGGCCTTTACTTCAAAGATGACTCTACTTGCTGATACTCTTCAAGAAAGGAAACTGTATTGTCAATTTAGCGCTGATGAAGCAAACCACCTTGAGGCGATTACAAGCTTTCTTCCAAATATAAGCGAAAACCATAAAGATAATCCTTTTATTCAATTACTCGCAGATATTATTAATACAGGAGCGAGGAGACCTTTAATTTTTATCATTCAGGTTTTATTGGAAGGCTGGGGGATTGATCATTATCAGGGAATGTTTAATAGTTGTCGGTCTATTGCCCTTGGAGAGGTACTCTCTAAAATTATTAAAGACGAAGCTGGTCATCACGGAAGCGGATTAATGCTCTTTAATGAAAATGAGATGACCCCAACTGAAATGAATTATGTGATTGATACTTTAAAGATATTCTTTCAAATGGTTCAAGTCGGATCTGTTGGTACCGTCGCCAGTATCGAAAAAGTTAAGGGACATCTTAGTTCAAGCCAAAAGATAGGACTTCTTCATCAATTACAGAGTAGAGAAAATGCTCAACGTAAACTTAATGTTTTAAAGAAACTTATGCATAAGGCGGAGAGTAATAAAATAATCGAGGCTCTAGAGAAAAATAATTGTTTCAGGGCTTTTGATTATCAAACTGTTATGAATTTATGATTTATAAACCCAAAAATAGTAAATGGTTAGTAGATTCAAAAACTCGCTCAACTAATTTAGCGAGAGTAGATAAGTATGGTCCCGAAATGTTTGAAAATTATCAGGACTATTTTTTCTTTGTTCATATTGATCCGATCCAAAGGTTTTGGCATTCATTGGGAATGATCATAGGCATATTTTTCTTTTTTATGCTTTTTTATAGTTGGAATATATGGAGCATCCTTTATTATTTATTGGGAGTTTTCTTTTTTTATGGATTCGGTGTTATTAGTCACGCCTATTATGATGGCCATTCTGGAAGGAGTGAAGTGAAGTACTTTCACGTGACAACACCAGTCGTGATAAAAATTAATTTACTTACTTTAACCGGTACTTATCAAAAGTATCTAAATAGATTTATTAAAAAATATCCTTTTACCGTTGATGCTTTTGATATGGAGGTGAGATGAAACTTTCCTCGAAAAATCAAAATAATATAACTCAGCCCAGACCCGAGTTTAAAATATTTAATAGGTGGGATGTGGTTACTAATGGCTGGTATCAAGTTCTTGATTCAAAAAAAATAAAAAAAGGAAAGGCCATTGGAGTCGATGTTGCTGGTCAACACTTAGTTTTATTTAGAGGAGAATCTGGTGCTCTATACGCCCTTGATGGATTTTGTCCCCATATGGGAGTGGACTTAGGAATTGGGAAAGTTGTTGGCGAGGAAGTTCGATGCTTTTTTCATCACTGGAAATTTGATGGTAAAGGGCAATGTAGTGATATACCTTGCTTGAGTGAAAAAAAACTTGAAATAAAAACTAGTGCCTATTGTGTACAAGAAAAATACGGAAAAATCTGGGTATACCCAAGTTCAAAAGCTCCATATGAGATTTTAGAAGTTCCAGAGCTAAAGGGCCATGAAGTAACTGTCAGCCACGGGAAAAGCTATAAGAGAAAATGTCATTTTCATGTAACTATGATTAATGGAATTGACCCCCAGCATTTATCCACAGTACATAATATTAATATGAATATGAATGTTGCCATTGATAGCTCTGAAAAAGATACAATTGATATTGAGCTTGAGGGACAAACTCCAAGCTCTCGCACAAGCGAGAGAGTTGTAAAAGCACTATTAGGTGATCGTTATGCATATTCTATGAAATACCAGGGGGGCTGCTTAGCCGCTCTTAGCGTAATGAAAGGTGTTAAACTTTTTAATAAATGGGAAGTGTTACCAACTCTTCATATGCTCTTTGCTTATCAGTCTCATATTGAAGGGGAGACAATCGTACAGCCTATCTTTCTTACTAAAAAAAGAAACTTCTTCATTGATAGAATTTTGTTATTCTTTACAAAGATGGCTTTTAAAATGCTTCAGGGTGAAGACGGGGAGGTTTATGAAAATATTAGATTTAATACACAAAACCTTCTTCCAATTGATGCCCCTGTCTCTAAATATATAAAATATATAAATAGTCTGACTCCTTCCGTTTGGTCGAGAGAGTCCGCTCCCGAAATTAAATCAAGCATGAGAAAGAAAAGAGAGCTTACCGTATGAGCGATTGGAAGAAAGCTCCTAGGGATGGTGCGAGCAGAAATGAAAATACACTAAGTCAGCCACTTAAGGAACATAGGGTATTTAATAATCATAAAGTCCTTTCGCAGGGCTGGTACCCCTTAGTCGATTCGAAGAAGTTGAAAAAAGGACAAGCTAAAAGTTATAAATTACTAGACCAAAGACTAGCTCTTTATAGAGGAGAAGATAAGAAAGTTAGGGCCATGGATGCTTTTTGTCCTCATATGGGAGCAGATTTAGGTAATGGGGAAGTCATCGAGAATAAACTTCGATGCTATTTTCACCAATGGGAGTTTTCTGGAGATGGATCAGTTCAAAAGGTTCCGGCACTTGAAAAACCTCCATGCGGAGTTAAGGTACAAAGTTATCCAGTCCAAGAAAAATACGGTCAAATTTGGGTTTACTCTGGAGTCGAGGCAGATCACGATGTTCCTGTAGCCCCGGGCTTAGAAGAGTACGACGCAGATGCTTTGTATGTGAAAGAGATAACTTTGTTTGCTCATCATCATGTTTTAATGGCCGGTGGAATTGACTTAAATCATTTTGCAACGGTTCACAATTTAGACATGGAGTTTAATTTTGATGTTGTCGAAGATGGCTCAGAGTTTATATGGGAACTAGAAGGGGAGCTCCCCGATAATGGCTTTAAGGCCAGGATAGGAAAGTGGTTCTTAGGTCCTAAGTTTAGATATCAAATGAAATTCTCAGGTGGCTCAGTTACCGCCATTACTTATGGATATAAGCAAAAGTTTAAAGGTGTTGGAAAAGAACTTCCTTCACTACATATTTTATGGGGCGCGATTCCACAAGAAAATGGGGTCAGCAAAGTCAAAATTTTCCTTTTAACCAAAAAAAGGAAAGGATTAATGGGGAAACTAAAGAATATAGGGCTATATCTTTCTACTTTTGGTCTTCTTACAATTCTAAGAGATGAAGACGCTAAGGCCTTCCCTAATATGCGTTTTCAGACAGGGCATTTAGTTAAGGGAGATGAGTCGGTTGCTAGGCTTGTTCAATGTTTGAACAAACTTCCAATTTCCCCATGGTATTCAAAACAAGTTCGGAAAAAAGATAGTAGACAAGTTGAGGTTTGGAATTGAGTGTTAGAAAAGCAAGCCTCGAAGAGTGGTTTCTCGTTTATCAATTAGAAAAAATTAAAAGGGATCATTTTCACCTTCCTTTTTATATGACTGTAAATATCTCAAAGCTCGCAAGTTTCTTTCGAGAAAAAGAAAAGAAAATCCCAGTAACAGCACTTATGATTAAAGCGGCAGGACTTTTGGCTGAAAAGCACCCCGAAGTGAACCGAGTCGTCTTCAAAACATTTTATGGGCTTCGGATTTTTGATCCAAGTTACATCTCTGTAAATTTACCTATTATGATTGACGTGGAGGGACATCGTTTTTTGGCCGCGACCGTTATCGAAAAAGTTAACGTGGCTTCACTATCAAAAATCAATGAAGAAATAAAACAGGCCTTAAGTCAAAAGTTATCAGATTTAAAAATTGGAAAATATGTATATAAAAAGAGAAATAATTTTATCAATAGAACTCGACTTAGGTTGATACATTTTTTGATCAATAATTTTCCTAAGATCTATGAGAATTTTGGAGGAGGGGCTTTGGCCGTTAGCTCTTTAATGAATCATAATCATGAGGACTTTGACATGTCGATGATGGCCTATGGACCGACGGCCTTTACAATTTGTTCATGTAATCATATTCAAAAAAAGGATGGGGACTTTCTTAAAATTGGAATTGCTTATGATCACTTTGCCTTCTCAGGAGAGAAGGCCATCGAGGCCAGTCAAAGCCTAAGCCTTATATTGACTGGTAAGGATGAGGGAAGTTTCTCAAAACTAGTTCAGTAAGCCCTTGATATTATTAGTAAATATCTAAGTTTAAGCCTCAGAATAATTCTATAAATTCCGATAAGTTAGAAGTGAGAGCTTTTGTCTATATGTTCATATTTTTATGTGTTTCTTCTACTGGTAATTCGGCGGAAAGTGAGATTCTTAGTTTTAGTTCAAAAAACTATTTTTTCCAGACTGACTTAAAAAAATCAAAGATTGAAGTAATATGGAACAAGAGTGGATTTAAATATAGATTGTCTAAAAAAATGAATTCTTGTTTTGAAAAAAGTATTCGAAAAGAAATTACAGAATTAGGTAAGATGTTGCTTTCAATTAGAGGGAAGCATGATGTTGGTGTCGAAGCTGATGTTAAGTGGAAGAACTGGAAGGACAAAAGAAAGTTTTATCCAAGAGAGATGGATAAGTTAGATAAGAGAATCTCCTTTATCTATTCCCTTGCAAAAAATTCGGAGAGCAAATGTATAAAATAGTTTTTGCTTTCCTATTTCTGTACTGTGCTTCTTTATCTGCCCTTACCATTCCCATGAATGAATTCTTTAACTTTGTGGAAAGTGGTCAGAATGACTTTATGTCTCCTAAATTTACCAATGCCGCATGTCTAGAAAAGAAGCCTGGGGTCGAAGGATTCGATGCCCAGAAATGTGCTGATGAAATTTGTGAGCAGGGTTTCGTTCTGCCTGAACTTGGTAATGAAGATTTTCATCAAGTTGTAGCTTGTGTAGCTGGTGGAGATAACCCCATCATTGCTAAAAAGATCTGTAGTGGTACAGGTTACGAGGAACATCTTCCTAGGATCGGCCACGTAGCCCGAAAATTAAAAGATTTTTACGGAACTGAGTTAAAATTAACAGGATATAGGATAAAAGCGGCCATAGACTTTCTAGAGAAGGGGCATAATTTAAGCACCAGCTTTGATAATTTTAATACCAATATAGGTGACCTCATGGCCTTTGTTGTAGAAAATAAAGATCTTTTTGAGATAAAACTTAAGGGAGACAAGGGCTTTCAGTTTAAGATTTTAAGTGAAAGGAAGGCAAAGGCTCGCTTAGGAAA
>JAIBDQ010000132.1 GCA_024686135.1 Halobacteriovorax sp.
GTCCATTTTTTCTAATGGAAATTCTTTACTCATAAAAGCTTTTCGGAAGTTTTAATAAGAAGATTAAGAGCTAAATGCTTGAAATGATGAGGAAAATTATGCCTCTCGGGTGATCCCTGCAAGGGCTTTATACCCTGTTATAATGCTTAAAGAAGCAATTTTAAGGGAAATCAGTAAACGTACTAAATGGCTCAGATGAATCAAAAAGATCCAAAAACTAAGACAATTTTGGTTGGAATGACGGGAAGAATCGATTCCACCGTGGCCGCTTATCTTCTAAAGAAACAAGGCCATAATGTTATTGGTATAGGGATTTTATTTAATAAAAGTGATGATGTTCCAAGCCTTGATCCTAAGACTGGTGAAGTGATCAAGCCCTACGGTGTTCAATTCATAAATGATTTAGGGAGAGTAAAAGGGGTTTGTGATGAGCTTGATATTCCTTTTTATGGAGTTCATGCTGAAGATCGTTATCACGCTGGAGTCGAAGAGTTTTTAGTCTCAGCTAGACTTGGTGGTACGACCTATTCACCTCTTGTTTTTTCGACGCGATTAATTCTAGAAATCTTAGTAGAGAAAATGCTTCCCTTAAAAGCAGATGCGGTGGCAACTGGAAATTATGCAAAGGTTAATTTTAATAAAAGTACTGGTGCCATTGGCCTAGGGCAGAGTAACGATTTAGCCAATGATGAGACTTTTCAAATGGCGAGAATGAAGCAATCAGATGCTAGATATTTAGAGCTACCACTTGCAGAAATGAGACGAAAAGAAGTTATTAAAATTTATGAATCCTTAAATCTTAAAAACTCCGTTTCAGAATCTGAGATTAAGGGTGATAAGGTCGATGAGATTTTATTAATGGAAGATCCTAGAGTCATAAAAGTCGTTGAGCAGATGTCTTCTGAAGATTTAAGGAGAACTGGTTCACTAATTAACTATTTAGAAGATACCTTAATCGGGGACCATGAAGGTATTCATAAATACTTCATAGGTCAGACAAAAATTAAAGGAAAGAACCTATCCTCAGTTGACCCAAAAATGACGGTTGTAAAAATAGACCCTCAGCTTGGGGATATTTATTTAGCCCACTCCACTGATCTTAAATTCACTTTTTGTGAGTTGAAGGATTACAGCGCAGGTAAGGATAAAGACTCTTCGAAACCTGTAGAGGCTCATGTTAAATTTAGACCGGATACTTTAAAAGTTCCGTGCGATGTATATCTAGGGAATAATAATTCAGCAATTTTGGAATTTAAAGAAGCCCAGAGTGGTCAGATCGTGCCGGGACAGTTTGTGGTTATTTATGACCGTGAAGGTGAAGGTGCTAAAGTTATCGGTGCTGGGGTTGTAAATAGAAGTGGCTTTATTTCTGACTCTGGGGAAAAGAGAGAATTGCCCCTAACAAACTCTGAGAAATACGATGTTGAGGAAGATGAAGTCATTAGTAAAAAGTCTTCACCGTTTAATTTTTAATATGAAAAAAAGCTTAATAATTTTACTATTTATTTCGACCAACGTCTTAAGTCTAGAGCTACCTAAGACCTTGCTGGTTCCAAAATCAAAATCGCATGTCAGGTTAATTGTTAATCGTCTCGACAATAAGTTTATGGAAAATAAACTGAGATCTTTTGTTAAATGTTGTCGTCCTGCACGTATGGTTGGCACGAGTGGGCATAAAGACGTGGTTCCATTTCTCATTGATCAAATTAAAAAGTCAGATAAGAAAGGTAGCGGCGTACTTATTGTTGATTCTTTTAGACCGGATGTTGTGCACGCAATGGATATGTACCAAGAGGACTTTAAGAGAGAAATTGAAAAGAAACTTCCCCCCACTGATCCTCAGTACAAAAAATGGAAATCTTTTACTGACAGCATGGTTAAAGCTTTAACTCAAGTTCAGGCCATTAAAGGTCGCAATATTATATGGGAAAAGAAAGGATATATAGAACCTAATAGTGTCATCACTATCGGCGCTCATTTTGATACAATTGCCCATGATGAAAAAACTAAAGTCATTGATCCGCGTAGGAATCAGCCTGGCGCAGATGATAATGGCTCTGGTGTAGGAATTGCCCTTGGCCTGATTGAAGTTCTATCAGCTCTGGATTTACCTAAAACAGTAAGGGTAGTCTTTTTTGATTATGAAGAACTTGGATTCTTAGGAAGTAGGGCCTACATAAAGAAATACAGAAAACAAATAAAGAAGCAAAACTTTGCAGGCTTCGTTAACCTTGAAATGCTTGGGCATGATAGTAAGCGCAAGGATAAAGAAAAAAGATATGGAAACTTTAAGGCCTATATCAGAGAAGAATCGGTTTCAGGACATAGTAAAGATAAGCAGCTCTACGAGATTCTTAACAAGGCCGGAAAAGATATGACTAGCAAAGTTAAGTTCAAATTATTGGCCAATGGCTTCAAGTCTTCCGATCATATAAACTTCTGGGGGGAGGGCTTTGCGGCCGTAACTTTTACCCAAAACTGGGAGACAGATCTAAATCCCAGATACCATAGTAGTGATGATTTTACAGAAACCCTCAATTTAAAGACATGGTACGCCTCTTATCAATATATTACAGGCTCTATTCTTTCATGGGCCTTCGACATTCTTAAATAATTTCGCTATATCTTTTGATCATGGACCAGTTAATTAAGGACAAAATTGGGGGGAAGAGCCCATCTGAGCTCACTATTGTTGTAGGGATGAGCGGCGGTGTGGACTCATCTGTGACGGCCGCTCTGTTAAAAGAGTGGGGCTTTAATGTGATTGGTCTCTTCATGAAAAACTGGGAAGAGGAAGATGAGAATGGGGTATGTAATTCATCCAAAGAATATGCCGATGTTATAAGCGTTTGCGAAAAACTTGATATTCCTTACTACTCGGTGGAATTTGTAAAAGAATACCGAGACAATGTTTTTTCTCACTTTGTAGAAGAATATAAAGCGGGTTACACCCCAAATCCTGATATCTTATGTAATAGAGAGATTAAGTTTAAAGTCTTCTTTGAAAAAGCATTAGAGCTAGGAGCAGACTTTTTGGCAACTGGGCACTACTGCCAAACGGCGATGTTGGATGGAGAGAATAGGCTGCTCAAGGGCCTAGATAGTAATAAAGATCAAAGCTATTTTTTATACACTAATAAAGATCATATCTTGGAGAAGGTTCTCTTTCCTATTGGAGGACTAGAGAAGTCTGAAGTTAGAGAGATAGCAATTAAGTACGACCTTTCCACTGCCGCAAAAAAAGACTCAACTGGAATTTGTTTTATTGGAGAAAGAAATTTTAAAAACTTTTTATCTAATTATATTGAGTTTGAGGAAGGAGACTTTGTCACCCTCGATGGGCAAGTGGTAGGTCGCCATAGTGGTCTTAGCTTTTATACACTCGGTCAGAGAAAAGGACTTGGTCTCGGTGGACCAGGGGAGCCTTGGTATGTAGTCGCTAAAGACCTTGAAAATAACAAAGTTGTTGTAGAACGAGGTGAGTATCATCCGGCCATGTATTGTGATGAACTTACGGCCACTGAGCTTAGTTTGGTTAGCGATAATTTCAATTTTGAGCTTCCTTACAGGTGTAAGGCCAAGGTTCGCTATAGACAAAAAGATCAAGACTGTCAGATTGTCTCATTTGACGGGGAAGTTTTGAAAGTGATCTTTGATGTTCCCCAACGAGCTGTGACCCCAAGACAGTCCATTGTGTTTTATACGGAAATTGATGGAAAATCAGTTTGCTTAGGTGGGGCTCTTATTAAAGATCCAGGACCCTCTTATTTTGAGAGAGGAATCGAATTACCAAAGGGAAGGGTCGTTCAGGTCTAATCCTTTTTTCTTTTTAGCTTTTCTTTCTTCAAATGCGATACATTCATCACCCGTTTCTTGCTTAACTAGCATGGAAGGCATCTTGGCACTTTCAAAACCAAACTTCCTGCAGCCCCTAGGTCTTTGGGGATCATAAGTCGCAAAATAGTGAACGCATTTCATGCATTTGACGTTACTCATAGTTCTATTCTAACAAAATAAAACAAGCTCTATTTAAAGGGGAACAATGTTTCGACACTGTCTAAATTTTAGCTAGTTAGCTGACCTTTTTGAGCACGTAAGGCATTGAAAATACAAGACCTGTGCCCACAAAAGATGGCACAGTATTCGCAGTATAAAAGGAAGGTTTGGAGAGACCTAGAAAAGGTGAATTGAATGTCCGATATGAAAAATAAGAACAGGGTTTTTGACGAAAATGTCGTTATGTTCCCAGCGTCCAAGAACTTTCCCCCAGCAGTGGACTCAGTTGATCTCCACGACGACCCTTTAGAGGCCCTACTCAACGAGTTTAGTGATGTTCTCGATAATGATTTAGATAATGAATTAGAAGCAGAGCTCGAAGAGATTGCTAGAGAGCAAGCTGAAATACAGCATCAGAACCAGACTCTTATTAGTCTTGCTCAGATGGACCGTGAAGAGTTAAGCGAAACGATCTCAAAACAAATGGAAGTTCTAAAAGAAACCCAACAAAGAATCAGCTACTTATTAAAAGAAATTGATTCGTATATGCCTGGGAAAAGGTAGACGATTAGTTTGTACCCATAAAATAACCGACTGTAAGACTCCTTCTTTGTTTGGCACTTATTTCCTCGCCGTTTAACAAAGGGCTTTATGATAAAATCTATTCAGGTTTTGATAGAAGGGAGTCCTCTTGAATATTTTAAATTTAATTATATTTTCATTTTTTATCACTCTAATTCCTGTAAGCGCATTTGCTTATATTGATCCAGGTACAGGTGGAATCATTGTCCAGGTTATCTTGGGAGGCGTTGGAGGATTGATCCTTTTCTTTAAACTTTATTGGAAGAAAATCAAATCATTTTTCTCTAAAGAAGAGAAGCCTGAAGCGGAATCTAAAACTGTTCAAGATGATGAACAGAAAAAGAGCGCTTAATGAGCGCTGCCATGAAATATGATGAAGGATCATTCAAGGACCCATCAGGGAGAGTTTTCTACTTAGGTGGAGAAGTTTATCGCTCAGCCGATAAGGAAACAATTAGTACACTCAAAGAGTTTTTTGAATCACCTTCTTATGAAAAGATAAAATCTTACCTAATAGAATCTAAATTTGTCTCTAATCCTGAAGGAGAAGGGGAAGTTCTTTGGCATAAAAAGGTTCCTCATTTTAGCTATTGCTATGAATGGTCACCGGAGCAACTAAAAGATGCTGCTCTTGCGACGATTGATATCCAACTTGCTCTCCTAGAAGGGGGCTATACTTTAAAGGATGCAACTCCTTTTAATATTTGTTTCATCAATGGTCAGCCAAGATTTATAGACCTTCCAAGTATTTGCAAAATGGAAGAAGGGAGTGCTTGGTCTGCCTTTACAGAATATTTAGAAAACTTTGTGTACCCCTTGATGGCCTTTGAGTACTTAAAGATTCCTGTCAATAAGTTCACAATGAGTGAGATGGGAAAAATCAATATGGAAGAGGCTTCAGCACTCTTTCAAAAGTTCTCTTTTTTAAAGCCTGGTGTTTTAAAATATATAAGAATCCCGAATTATTTCAGAAATAAGGCGCAAAAGGACGAAACAGTTAATACAGTAGACAAGCAAACCAAAGTGCCAAAGTCTGTTATTATCAATAACTGCAAAAGTCTAAAAGATTTTATTCAAGGACTTAAATTAAACTTTAATTCAACTCATTGGGTATCATATAAAGAAACTCGAACTTATAGCAGCGATGATAAGAATCAAAAAGCAGAGTTTATTGAAGGGTTTCTAAAAGAAGCAAATTTTAATACCGGTCTAGATATCGGTGCTAATACTGGAGAGTATTCAAAACTCCTTTCTAAATTTTGTAAAAATGTTATAGCGGTAGAATATGATCAGCAGTGTTGTGATCGTATTTTTCAAATGACTAAAGAAGAGTCTCTTCCTATATTGCCAATTCAAATGAACTTTTCTTCTCCAACCCCGGCAATGGGTTGGGCCAATGTAGAGAGAAAAAGCTTTATGCAAAGGTTTGAGTCTAGTGATATTGTCTTGGCCTTAGCTGTTATTCATCATTTAAGAATAACAAATAATGTTCCACTCGATTTAATTATTAAATCTTTTTCAAAGTTAGGTAAAAAGATGGTCATTGAGTGGGTTCCTGAAACCGATGTCATGGTCAAAAAACTCTTAGAGAGAAGAGAAAATACCTACACAGACTATACTGAAGAAGGTTTTACAAATGCTTTAGAAACTTATTTTAAGATTGAAGAGGTTGCAGAATTGTCTCAGGGTAGAAAGCTCTTTGGCTGCTCGGTAAAATGAACTCATTTATAAATTTCTTTTTGGCCTGCACAGCAGTCATAGTGACTCCAGTTCTTATGTCCATGGAGGGTCATGGGCGGTTTTTTGAAAGACCACTGATTACTGTTTTACTAATTACTCTTTTTAGCGCTGTCATTTCGGTTATTCTATCGAAAATCAATAATAAATGGACTAAGTATATAGGTCTATTTACTTTAAATCTCATTGCTTTTAATTCAATTCTTTTGAGATCAAAGTTTTGGATGTCGCTACCCCTTTGGAAGATATTGATCCCATTGCTCGCGCTAGTACTGACGGTCTTGCTCGTAAAGTTTATGAAAAGAGAGAACTTACGTTTTACGGTAAGTCTCTTCTCAGCCCTTTACTTACTATCTGGTATTATAAGCTATTCAAAAATGCCAACTGCTTTTGATCTAGCAAACTTTAAAACTGACTATATTGAAAAAAGCAATTCAGATTCAAAGGTCATTCATATCGTTTTAGATATGTTTAGTAAGAAATATCTTGATCTTAACTCTGATAGGGTAGCAAAGGCAGCGGACGCCTTAACGAAAAAATATTCCTTAACTCAGTACCAGAATCATTTCGCCTTATTTTCGGATACTTTTTTGGCCATTCCTCAAATTTTGGGTGCTAAAAAACAATCCAAGGCCAAAGGTCATGGTTCCATGCCTAAAGTGGAAGATAATCACTTTCGGGAATTTTATAAAAAAGGATCTTTTGTCTATCTTATAGGTGATACCTTACCCTATTGCAGTCTCTATGGTCGTTTTACCCATCGTTGCAGAACTAAAATCGGGAGCTATATTCTAAGTGAGTTAAGAGCCTCTTTTGCACTATACCTCTATATGTTGCACCCAAGGATTACGAAAGCCATATTCAAAAAAGATATCAATCATATTATTCTTGACGCACCTAAAAGTGGAATAAATTTACTTGAGAGCTTTGAAAAAGATGTTGATCTTTTTAAAGATAAAAAAAGTTTCTATGCATACGTGCATACTGTTATTCCTCATCGTCCTTTTCAATATGATAGTGATTGTCATTACCGCGAAGATTGGAGTGGAAAAGATTTTCTCTTTACTGGTAGTAAAGAGCAGATATTGAGATTTGAAGAACAGAGTTTATGCGTTTTAAAAAAAGTAGACGCGATTTTAGGAAAGCTTAAAGAAAATGGTGTTCTTTCTAAATCCAAAGTCCTTATTCAATCTGATCACGGAAGAATGCATTCTGAAAAGCTAGATGGAAGGAAACACCTTGAAGTTGACATTAGTTACGCGAGTAAAATCTATACTTGGACAAAAGCAATTAATCAGATGGAACCTTATTTTGAAGACAAGTTGACCTCAAACTTTAATACAAATGACTTTGTGAGGACTAGAAGTTCCAAACTTCAGCCACAAAAAAGAATCTCATTTTTCTTATACTCCTCTCCAAAGAACCCAGTTCAACTCTATGAGTCAAGCAATGGCTTTAATTGGGACTTTATTAAGGATCTCTAGCCAGTACTTTTAGTTACTTACCAACTAGGATCTATCCCTAATTTATTTTAAATCAATAGATTATAGCTTAGAATCATCTTCAATATAGTTCCTTATCTTTGAGCCCCCTAAGGATTAATCTAAGGGATCAAAGACGATACGGCATGAATTGGAAACGATCTTGTCTCCCGTGTTTGGAGGGGAATATGATAGACGTAAAAACAGCAGATGAGCTGGTAAGGCGCTATTGCATCAAGCTTGAAACCGAGCTTGTTGAACTACATGGACTTAATGGCCGGGTGCTTAGTTCTCCAATTAAGTCTGCTCGTTTGCAGCCACCATTTGATCGTGTGGCCATGGACGGTATTGCCATTCGCTTCGAAGATCGATCCCAAAATTCTTTTGAAATAAAAGGAATTCAAAAAGCTGGAAGTCCTCCTCTAAAAGTTAACTCAAAGAATGTCGCCATTGAAATTATGACCGGTGCACCTCTTCCGGAAGGTTTTGATACGGTCATTCCTTACGAAAGAATAAAAATCGTTAATGGTAAAGCAACTCTTGA
>JAIBDQ010000186.1 GCA_024686135.1 Halobacteriovorax sp.
ACGAGGTCTGCAGCTTCTTTTTTTGAAAAACCTGCTTCCTTGTATACTCTCTCTACTATGTCTGCTTTGGTGAGACTCATGTCATCTTCCTCCGTGAATAAAACATGGATATCGTCGTAATATTAATAGTTTAAGATAAGACGCTGTGCTTAGCTATTAAAATCTTTATAAAAAACAAATTTCCTTGAAATTTTATGCCTTCCGCCCGACCACAGCTGTCAAGTAATAGGCATTTTCCTTTAATTTGAGCTCTTTAGCCTCTAAAAATAAACAAAATCAGCCGAAAAGAAGTTATGTCCGAAAATCAGCAAGAAAAAGAAGAAGTTCACTTCAAAATCTGTAACTCAGTTTTAAAACTTGAAGTCAATAAAGGTCATCTTAAGTGGACCATCTCAGAAATCTCCAAAGACAGTGGGGTCACACGTTCCTTAATTTATTATTATTTTGGAAAAGAAAAACAAGTCCTTCTAGATGAAGCTCTTCGCTATATGATTCAAGTCTTTTTTAATTTAGATGATGATAGATCTCTAGGCCTTCCAGTGAGAATGAATAAAGTTCTCTCCAAATTAAAAGATATGCCTTACGCCTTTATCCTTTTCTTCCTTGAAAGAAGAAGGGATTCCGATATTGCCCATGTGATAAGACAAGCTGAAGAAAGATTGATGGGAAGGCTAAAGAATGAATTCCCTGATATGAGTGAAGATGAGCTTTTAAGAATATATCTACTTGAGCTGGGCTCCGTCGCTTATGGACTAGAGCCCGAGAGGATTGGGGATATCTTTAAACGCTAGCCGCGTTTTTTCTTAACTTTTGCTTTCTTTCCGCCTTTCTTTTCAAGCTTTTTATAAAGCTCTTTTCTCTTGGCATCTTTAAGTTTCATCCACTCTGTTAGTTTAGCACTTACTTCATTTAGCTCTTCAATCAGTTTCTTTTTGATCAGTGCTTTAGAACCAGCTATTTTTTGAAACTCTTTTAGCTTCTTAGTATCGTCTGTAACAAGAAGTTGTCTCTTTTTAACTTCCTCTTTTGTCATTCGATAGATCGGCATATCAGCAAGGTAATCACTATAGTGATATTTCTTTTTACTTAAGTACTCAACAAAGGTCTTACGATTGGCACTTTTTGTTGCGGCAACATATTCTTTATTTTTAATAAACTTTATAATTTCATTATTCTGTCTAATTCTATTTTTATATTCTTCAGAGAGTAGCTCATAGCGAGTTTTTACGACTTCAAGTCTTTGCGCCGTAAAAATCTCAAGAATCTCTTCGGGTCTTTTGAAGATCTTAACACCACGTTCTGAGATAAGAGTATAGTTCGGAGATAACGAAGCAGTAACGCCCATCTTCTTTCGAACTTCATCTAATGAAGGCTGCTGACCACGCTTAAAAATCAATTCTATATGAACTTTGTTATCTACACTTGAGTCGATAAAATCTTTAATATAGTCATTATCAATATGTTTAGTTAAATAACGATACGTTTTAGTAGCATCATAACCTCTTGGAAGTTCAGTAATAACAATCTTCCCGCTTATTTCTTCAATACGCATTGGAAAGATATACTTTCCTTTATCGCTAATAATTTTCTCAGAATAATAATGAACGTATGGGTTGATTCGCTTTGGCTTTCCAGTTTGAACAATCTGAATCATTGAAGCGCAAATATCTTTATGATGAAAGCTTGGAATAGCTGAACTAAATCCAGTTCCAATACCTTCTGAACCATTAAGAAGCATCAGAGGTAGTTTAGGAAGTAAACTTACAGGCTCCATCACAGTTTCATCGTAATTTGGAACCATCTGAACTTGGTTCATATCATCAAAAAGTAAGTACTCTGCAATTTTCGCTAATTTACACTCAATATAACGTCCAGCGGCCGGCGCTGTTTCCATCCTTTCACCGAAATAACCTTTTTTATCGATGAGAGGATAATTATTGGAGAAAGTATAATCTTGAGCCAAGTTTACAATAGTAGATTCAATTGAAGCAGGTCCGTGTGGATGAAGAGTAAGAACAAGACCGGTAGCAGCTGAAACTTTTACTAATCCCTTACTTTGATTTCTGTAGAGAGTATAAAGAATACGACGTTGACCAGGCTTCAAACCATCACGAAGATAAGGAATGGCCCGGTCCATCAGAGTATAGATCTGATAAATTCGGTATTCTTCCTTAACGATTTGCGCGAGAGGGACAGATTCGAGGTTATGTAAGTATTCTATTTCCATATTCGTCTACTTCTTCTTTTTAGTTGTTTTCTTTTTCTTGGCTACTTTCTTTTTTGCCACTTTCTTCTTAGCTACTTTTTTCTTAGCTACTTTCTTCTTAGCTACTTTTTTCTTAGCTACTTTCTTCTTCGCAGCCTTTTTCTTCGTAACTTTCTTAGCCGCTTTGGCTGCACGAACTGCTTTACGGGAAGAAGCCGTGGAAGATCCACCCTCTTCGTCCATAAGAAGTTCTTTTCTCGGGGCAGAGTCTTTACCAAAGCAAACGTCCAGCATGGCCTTAGCCTCTTGTACGTTGTCCGCTGTGATTTTAGTAAACTCTTCTCTTTGAAGAACATACTTCCAAGCTTCTGGTGACATTTCACCAAGACCTTTATTTCTATGAATGGCCCTAATCTTAAGATTTTTTTGTTTCTTTAACTTTTCCAGAGCATCGGGAGTTTCAACATATTGCGTGTCTTTATCCGTAATAACTTCAAAAAGTGGTGCTTTAGCGATTTGAATTGAGCCTTCCTCAAAGAGTTCAGGCCAAAATTGATAAAAGAAATTAGTTAATAGCGTATTAATATGCCCACCATCAACGTCAGAATCAGATAAGAAAACAACTTTAGAAAAACGTAGTTGACCCCAGTCCACTTCCTGACCAATAGTTAAGCCTACCGAAGCCATAATATTTGAAAATTCTTTATTTTCTAATATATCTTTAATAGAAGACTGAGCTACATTCATAGGCTTACCACGAAGTGCAATTCCCCCCTGATAAAGCTTATTTCTTGCAGAACGAAGTCCACCAATCGCGGAATCTCCCTCACAGATAAACAGCGTACACTTAGAACGATCTCTTCTTTCATTGGCATCAAGAAGTTTTTCTACTCTTTGCTTCTTTTGCTTGCGGCCTTTCTTCGCGGCATCTTTGAACTCTTGAAACTTATGACGGCTTTTCGCTCTTTCAATAACAAGCTCTTGAAAGTCTTTATTCTTACGAATCCATTTATCCATGTGTTTATCCATGAATTTTTCGATTCCTTTTTCAAGGTTCGTATCTCTAACAAGCTTTCTTTTGGTCTGAGATTCAAAACGTGGGTTAGGCATCGTAATACCTAAAATAAACATCATTCCGGCCAGAACATCATTATCATGAACAACAACCTTAGCTTTTTTAGCTAACCGCTCAGTTCGCTCTTTTGTTTTATTAATAAAAAGTCTTCTAAAACGATCCTGATGAAAACCACCATCAAATGTTGGCGTGGAGTTTACAAAAGAGATAAATCTTTCACGTTCTTCACTTTTTTTATCTAGTACTAGAGAAAAGTGCAGGTCAATGGCACCTTTTACTTTTTTCCCTTTAATATTGGTCGTTTCGTACTTATAAACTTCATCCCCAATTAACTCGGCATTTTCCTTGTCAACTCTTTGGGCAAGCTCAAACAATCCCTTCTTGAACTGGTACTTTTCCTTATTAAAGTAAAAAGTAAGTCCTGGGTTATTATAAGCAAGGTCGATGATCCTTTTTCTTAAAAGTTCTTCATCAACAGTATTATTTTTATAAACCTTCTTTGATAGAACGAGCTCGATCTTAACTCCTGAAGGTCCTTTATAAGATTTCGCCTTAGATTTTTTAATTTTTAAAGCGCCATCGATAAAAGTATAAGTTTGTTCTTTCTTTGAATTATAATGTCTTACTGTGGCGATATACTCATCAGAAGTTAAACATGTTGCCGCAGCCCCAAGTCCATTTTGTCCTAGTGTTCGGTGAAGAAAGCCTTTTTCATCTGTCTCTTCATCTTTAAATTTTGAACCAGTCCTAAACTCAGAGTAGACCTGAGGAACCTTACTTAAAGGAAACCCAATTCCATTATCCTGTACGGTGACTCGTTTGCCGTCTTTACTTAAATTACAATGAATCTCAGTAACATGACCTCGGTAATACTCATCAATACAATTATCAAGGATCTCTTCGATGGCCTTTGATTTAGCTTGATGAAAATTTACAGTTTTAAACTCAATTCCCGACTCGGTATATACATAGGTGTCGAGCTCTTCGACATCATTACTTCCAAATACGAGGGTAATACGATTTCGGCAATGCCAACGCTGATCCTTCGCTTCGATCTGCGCGTCTTTGGCTTTCCCTTTTCTTTTGACACTTCCAACGGCCATAATTAATGCAACTCCATGCGTCATGCTAGTTGATACAATTTTGATAGTATAACCAAGGTTAAAGGGCCGGATTATGGGTGAAAAGGGCATATGCGTTATTTAAGAGAGATAATCCTATTAATTTTAATTAGTTATTCTGCTTTTGCAAAAGATAAATTACCTGTAACCCCCACAAAACAAGCTTATTTCACATTTGCTGCAGTTGACCTAAAAAAATCTCAAAGAAAAGCAATACTCAGCGGCGATATTATCGCCTCAAGCGATGTGACAAGCTTCAAAGGAAAAATCCTTCACGAAAAACCAAAGAAAAGAATTGAAGAGATCGATATGCAAAAGTTTGATTTCTTCATCGCAGGACTTCATGGGCGAACTTGTCGTTTTGCTCTAAAGAAACTGGCCCTATACGAAAACTATAAGCAATACTTGGGTTTCATAGAAAATAGCTCTTATGCCCCTAAGGACTCAAGGGTGTATTTTCGAATATCCCACAGCATCTTACCCATAGATATGGTTCTCTATTTCATCCTTCCTAGAATAAAAAGGCCCGGAATCTACCCCTTTATGTTTGATGTGGGATTCTTAAAAGACCTTAAGGGTGAAATCCACGTAAGCGAATATAAAAAGAAATGCTTTTTTTATGCAACGGCAAAATGGGAAGGACCAAATACTGGCTTTTCCGATACATTGTTCGAATTCTTTTCAAAAGGGATGGGAATCATTGCCATGGAAAACCTTTTTCGTATAAGTGGTGGAAATAAATAGATCTCTAACGCACTCCCCCTAATAACTTGGGAGCTTAGCCCTTATATATAATCCTTCAAAGGGTACAAAAATTGAAAGTTAAACAAATAAATGCAGGCGATACTCATGAGATCCGCCATAAAATGCTTCGCGAAGGTTTTCCCATTGAGGATTGTATCTTCAAAGGTGACGACGATGATCAAACCTTCCACTTAGGAGCATTTGAAGATGGAAAACTAGTTAGCGTTGCTTCCTTCTATTTTGACAAGAACGACACTTTCGATGAACCCAATCAATATCGTTTAAGGGGGATGGCCACTCTTCCTGATCACCAGCATAAAGGTTTATCTAGAGAACTTCTAAAAATGGCCTTTCCTATAATTAAACAGAATTTTTGCTCACTACTTTGGTGTAATGCTAGAAGTGAAGCGGTTGGATTTTATCAAAAAGTAGGATTTGAGAAAGTTGGAGAGGAATTTGATATTCCCACTGTAGGCCCTCATTTTTTAATGTTCAAAAACGTAACAACTTAATTAAGACTCAGTACTTAGCATTTTTAGTGTTCTGGCAAAAGGCCTTTGGCGACTGATTATGGATCAACTCATAATGTTTCTTAAAACACTCTTTCTGGCTTCCAAGCTCCTTTAAAGGGGCGCAAGGAAGAAGCATCTTTTTATTCTTATATCCATTATCTCTGAGAGTTCTACACTTTTGAAAACTAGTTTCATTTACGCATGCAAAGTTTCTACTACGACAATCGTAAATCAAAAACTCTCCCCTACTAAAATCTGAAGAAATCCGGGGCTCCTTTCT